>DASSGZ010000475.1:0-9934 GCA_035693165.1 Chloroflexia bacterium
GGGTGGCGGTGTCGCTGAGGTCGGTCAGCAGGCCCTGCTTGGCATACAATCCCGCCGTCGCGTTGCCCTTGTTGATCTCCATGACGTCGGGCACGTCACTGGAATTGAGGATCATCTGGGCGGTCTGCTGGATCTGGTTGAACGTCTTCAGTTCAAATTGCACCTTCACCTCGGGGTGCTTGGCCGCGAATTCTTGCATCGCCTCGTTCCAGGAGGCGCCCATAGGGTCGTCGGCGGGCTCATAGTGCCAGATCTTGAACACCTTGGAAGCGGAGGCATTCAACACTGCGGGGCTGGCTGTCGGGGTCACGCCCGCCTCGGCGCCTCCCGCAGCGGGAGCGGGCGTTGCGGTGGCCTCGCCGCCCCCGGCCGCCGCGCCGGTCGTGGCCGTCGCCTCGCCGCCCGCGGCACCGCCCCCCGTGGTCGTGGGCGCCGCTTCGTTACCGCCGCAGGCGGCCAGCACGACCAGCATGATACCCACCATGAGAATGCTCGCCAGTTTCGCTAATCCCTTATACATCGGTTCCTCCTTTTGGTGCATATCGAATAACTTCCTACCGGCGGTTCATCGTAGGGGCCGCGGTCGCGCGATTGGATCGCGCCGGTCCGGCCCTGGCCCATTCTTATCCCGGTGCGGGCAGGTTCCGGCGGCAGGGACCGGAACTACCGCGCACGTCGAGGCGACACGGCACCAACTCTTGCAGCGCGGGCTGGCCCGGCGACTCCAGTTGTTGGATCAAGAACTCGACGCTCAAGCGGCCTAATTCGGCGCCCGGCGCCGTCATGGTGGTCAGGGGGGGCGTGACCATCTCGGCCACGCGCGTGGAGGAAACCATCGCCACCAGCGAAAAGTCGTCGGGGATGGTCCATCCCTGGGCGGCGACGGCCTGGATCACGCCGGGGAGCGCCCGGTCGTTCATGGCGATGAGCGCGGTCAGGTCGGGGCATTCGGCGAGCAGGTCGCGGAGGGCCGCGGCCCCGGCGGCGGGTGTCGCCCGGCAGAACCGGGTGTATCCCCGGATACCCGCGGCCTCGACCGCGTGCTCGAAATCGGCCTGGGTGCGCACGGCCGGGCCATACCCTGCATCAAACTCGGCCTGCGAATGGTTCAGAAACGCGATATGCGTGTGGCCCAACCCGGCCAGATAATTGACCGCGTCGTGGGTGGTTTTCTTAAAGTCGATATCCACGTATGGAATGCCGGCGGTTTCGGCGCAGCGCCCGATCATCGTGAAGGGGAACCCGGTCTCGCGCAGCAGATCGACGCGGTCGTCCTGCAGCCGGATCTCCATCACGATCATGCCGTCGGCCAGCCCCTGGCGGATCAGTTGCCGCAGTTCGTGCAGGTTGTGGATTTCCGACGACCAGAGCACCAGGTGATAGCCGTTTTCGCGGGCGGCTTCGGCGGCGCTGGTCACAAACTCCAGTTCGGTGCTGCCCAGCCCGCGTTCGGGGGCCGAAAAGAGGAGGGACAGGATGCGGCTGCGTTTGCTGGCAAGGCCACGGGCCAGGGCGTGCGGCCGGTAGCCGAGCTCCTCCATGGCCTGGAAGATGCGCTGGCGCGTCTCCTCGGAGATGGGCCGCGTGCCGTTCAGCGCGTAGGACACGGTGCTGAGGGCCACGCCCGCTCTTTTCGCCACATCCTGCATGGTCGGCATCGCCATGGCACACCTCAGAAGACAGGATACGATCCAGTGCTCACGCTACCCGTGTAGTCGAAGCGCGTAGTCGAAACGCATAGTCGAAACGCTTCGATAAAACGATGATAGCACCGTTTTCACAACCTGTCAATAGGTCAACAGCATAAATTGGGCCCATTCCCACGATTCTGCGCCATTGGCCCCGGAATGGCTGGCGGCTCCTCCCCGTATGATCCCGATAGCAAGGCCCGAATCCTGCTCCGACTCGGGTGGCGCAGGACCGAGGACGCCCAGGGTCTTGACAGGACACCGGGCTGGCTCTATACTCCAGCCCATGTAAGCGCTTCCATGGGGCGGACCCGGTAGAGAGAAGCGCCCGATCATGCCATCCATGGACTATGTTTGCCGCAAAGGCGTAGCTTAGAGAGGAGTTCGAGCGTGGCCGATTCATTTGTGCCGCAAAAGAGCGACAAATTCACCTTCGGTCTCTGGACCGTCGGCAACATGGGGCGCGACCCCTTCGGCGAGCCGGTGCGCCCGGCGCTGGACCCGGTCTATATCGTGCATAAGCTGGCCGAACTGGGCGCGTATGGCGTGAACTTCCACGACAACGACCTGGTGCCCTTCGGCGCCACCCCCGCCGAGCGCGACCGCATCGTGCGCGACTTCAAGCAGGCGCTCCAGGAAACCGGCCTGGTGGTGCCGATGGCGACGACGAACCTCTTCAACCACCCGATCTTCCGCGACGGGGCCTTCACGTCGTCCGACGCGGCGGTGCGCGCCTTCGCCCTGCAGAAGACGATGCGCGCTATCGACCTGGGAGCCGAACTGGGGGCGAAACTCTATGTGTTCTGGGGGGGACGCGAGGGATCGGAGACCGACGCCTACCGCAACCCGCAGGACGCCATCAAGTATTTCCGCGAGGCGATCAACTACCTCTGCGACTATGCCCAGGCGCAGGGCTACGGGATGCGCTTTGCACTGGAACCGAAGCCCAACGAGCCGCGCGGCGATCTCTACTTCCCGACTGTGGGCCACATGCTCCACTTCATCGCCACGCTGGACCACCCCGATATGGTGGGCGTGAACCCCGAGTTCGCCCACGAGACGATGGCCGGGCTGAACTTCGTGCACGCCGTGGCCGAGGCGCTGGAGGCCGGGAAGCTGTTCCACGTCGATCTCAACGACCAGGTGATGGGGCGCTATGACCAGGACTTCCGCTTCGCGTCCGAGAACCCCAAGCGGGCGTTCTTCCTGGTGAAGCTGCTGGAGGAGAGCGGCTACGACGGGTCGCGCCACTTCGACGCTCACGCCTACCGCACCGAGGACGAAGCCGGCGTCTGGGCGTTTGCCCGCGGGTGCATGCGCTCCTACCTGATCCTCAAGGACAAGGTGCAGCGGTTCCAGGCCGACCAGGAGATCCAGGGCTTGCTCAACGACCTGCGCGCCGCCGACAGCCGGTACACCGGCCCGGCCGCGGGCGGCGGCTACAGCCGCGAGGCGGCGGACGCGCTCCGGAACCAGCAGTTCGACGTGGCGGCGCTGGCCGCGCGGGGCCGGCGCTACGAAGAGCTGGACCAACTGGTGATGGAATTGCTGCTCGGCGTGCGCTAGCAGCAACACGCGCCCGGCCGCGGGGCCAAATCAGGCCGCTGCGGCCGGGCGCGCGGGTAAAACCGGGTCAGGCGCCGGGCGCCGTCACGGTGAACTCGCCGGTCGCGGGTTCGGGCGCGCCCAGGGCCACGCCGCGCGCGCCCGGCGAACACCCGCCCACGGTGAGCCGCCACGAACCGGGCACCGCCTGGGCCACGCCGCCGGCATCGACCACCGTCAGGCGTGCCGCGGGCACCGTGAACGGCACCGTTTGCCGCTCCCCGGCGGCCAGGGCGACGCGCTGGAAGGCGACCAGGCTATGCTGCGGCGCCCCCCGCCCGTCGGGCGCGCTCGCGTACACCTGTACCACTTCCTCGCCGTCGCGCGGCCCCACGTTGGCGACCTCCACGGTACCGACCAGATCGGCACCGGCGGGGCGGGAGTCTTGCGCCAGGCGCAAGTTGCTGTACGCGAACTGCGTGTAGCTGAGGCCGAAGCCGAAGGGGTAGAGCGGCTCGGCGGTCGCGTAGCGGTAGGTGCGCCCCTGCATGCTGTAGTCGTCGAACGGCGGCAGGTCGGCCAGCGAGCGCGGGAACGTCAGCGGCAGCTTGCCCGACGGCGTCACCTGCCCGAACAGCACATCGGCGACGGCAGTTCCGCCGGCCTCGCCCGGATACCAGACGAACACCACCGCTTCGACCAGGTCCTCCAGGTCGCCCAGCGCGATGGGGCCGCCGCCGGTCAACACCAGCACCACGCGCGCCCCCGCCTGGGCCAGCTTGCGCACGAACTCGGCCTGCACCGGCGGCAGCTCGACGCGGGCACGGTCGCCCTCCTCGGTCGAGGCGATGGCGTCGCCTTCCTCGCCTTCGAGCATCGGCGTTACACCCATGCAGGCGATGACCACGTCGGGCTGCGAGCGCGGGCTGTACAGCCAGTCCTGTGACGCCGTGTTGGGGTGCAGCAGTTGGCAGCCCATGCGGTACTCCAGGCCCACGCCCTCGGGCAACCGGCTCACGATACCTTCGAGCAGCGAGGTCAGCGTGCCGTTCAGCCCGTGGTAGCTGCCCAGCAGCACGCTGAGGTCCGCCGCTGTGGGGCCGAGCACGCGGATCGCCTTCACCTCGGGGCGGATCGGCAGGATGTTGTTGCGGTTCTTGAGCAGCACCACCGATTTGGCCGCGGCCTCGTAGGCCAGCGCCCGGTGCGCGTCGCTGCCGACCACGCTGAGCGGCGTCGCGGCATAGGGCACCTGGTCCGGCGGGTCGAACATGCCCAGCTTGAAGCGCGTGGTCAGCACGCGGGTCAGCGCGCGGTCGAGGTCGGCCTCCGTTACTAGGCCCTGAGCCAGCGCCTCGTCCAGGTGGCGGTAGGTCTTGCCGCACTCCAGGTCGCAGCCGCGCGTGACTGCCAGCGCGGCGGCCTCGGCCTCGGTGGCGGCGGTGTGGTGCCCGCTGAAGATGTCGGTGACCGCGCCGCAGTCGGAGACGACGTGGCCCGCGAAGCCCCAGGTCCCGCGCAGCACCTCGCCGAGCAGGTAGGGATGCGCGCAGCAGGGTTCGCCGTTGACGCGGTTGTAGGCGCCCATGACCGCCTCTACTCCCGCCTCGACCTGGGCATGGAAGGCGGGCAGGTAGGTATCGTGGAGATCGTGCCGGCTCACGATGGCGTCGAAGCCGTGGCGTAGCTTCTCCGGGCCGCTGTGGACGGCGTAGTGCTTGGCGCAGGCGGCGGTCTTGAGGTAGCGCGCATCGTCGCCCTGCATGCCGCGCACGAAGGCGGCGCCCAGTTCGCCGGTCAGGTAGGGGTCTTCGCCCCACGTCTCCTGGCCGCGCCCCCAGCGCGGGTCGCGGTAGATGTTGACGTTGGGCGACCAGAACGTCAGCCCCTGGTAGAGTTGCGTGTAGCCGTGCCGCCGCAGCGCCTCGTGATATTTGGCGCGGGCCTCGTCGGCGATGGCGGATGCGGCACGCCGGATGAGCGCCGGGTCCCAGGTGGCGGCCATGCCGATGATCTGCGGGAAGACTGTCGCCCGGCCGTTGCGCGCCACGCCGTGCAGCGCCTCGTTCCAGTAGTTGTAGGCCGGGATGTCCAGGCGTGGAATCGCCGGGGCCCCGTTCTGCAACTGGCCGATCTTCTCCTCCACGGTCATGTGCGCGATCAAGTCCTGCACTCGCTCCGCTGTCGGGCGCGTGCTGTCCAGATATGGTGCCGTGTCTGCTGCCACAACCATTCCCCTCCCTTGTAGCTCCATTGTCCGCACGAACCAAGCGGGAATCTGCACACTCTATGCCGCGCTGTACGGCGCGGGCCGGTTTGCCACCGGCCCCTACCGCGGCGAACGGGCGCGGGCTGGTTTGAAACCGGCCCCTACATCGCCGAAAGCTATCAGGTCGATTTACGGGCGCCATTTCGCCACAATTCTCAGCGATTTCTAATTTTTCTCCGGCCTTTCTCTAACCTGGCGGTACTACAATGATGGTGTAACGTTGCATAGTATAGCTGCTCAGCGCCTATTGGGCCAGCGCATGCTAAAGAAGGAGACGAAATGTGACTACCGGCGAGTCGATGGTGACGGGGATCAATGACGGCGAACGGCTGGTGCGCGTGCTGGTGGTGGACGACGAGCCGCTGATCGTGCAAATGCTGAGTATCGCGCTCAGCTATGAAAAATTTGAGGTCAGCGTAGCCCGCACCGGCATTGAGGCCATCCAGCAGGCGACCCGCATCAAGCCCGACCTGGTGATTCTCGACATCATGCTGCCGCATATGGACGGCATCGAGGTGTGCCGCCGCCTGCGGGCCACCGGCGATGTGGGCATCCTCATGCTCACGGCGCGCGGCGAAGACCAGGACCAGGTGGCCGGACTCGACAGCGGCGCCGACGATTACCTGGTCAAGCCGTTCACGCTGCCGGTGCTGCTGGCGCGCATGCGGGCTATCTTGCGGCGCAAGGGCATCAATCTGCAAAGCACATTGCGCGTGGGCGACCTGACGCTGGACCGGCTGACGCGCAAGGTGGCGCGCGGCGAGCGGCAGGTGGAGTTGACCCCGCGCGAGTTCGATCTGCTGGAGCTGTTGCTGGCCCACCCCCGGCAGGTGTTTTCGCGCGAGGCCATCGTCAACCGCGTGTGGGGCTATGACTTTGTGGGCGACAGCAATGTGGTGGACGTGTACGTGCGCTATCTGCGCGAGAAACTGGGCGACGAGGACCGCAACCTGATCCGCAGCGTGCGTGGCGTCGGCTACAGCCTGGAGCCGAGCGCATGAGCAAGACCGCGCCGGCCGGGCGGGACCGAGCGGCCCTGGGGCCGGGGCGCCGGCTGCTCTGGAGCATCCCCCTGGGCTGGCAGTTGAGCGCGCTCTACATTGTGCTGCTGGCCGTCACACTGACCCTCGTCGGCGCGCTGGTGTACACCCGGCAAGAACGCTTCCTGGTGGACGATATCGCCAACCGGCTGGCGGATGAGGCGCGGCGGGTCATGGCCCTGCCGATCGGGCGCCAGGCCCAGCCCGGCGGGTTCCCCGGCGACGATAACCGGCCGGATCCCAATCGCGGCTATCCCCGCGGCAACGCGTCCGGCCCCGATGGGTCGTTTGGGCCGGGCGACCAAACCCGGCTGGTGACCAACCTGGTGCATGGGCTGAGCGGCACGGACGTGACGGTGGCCGTCCTCAACAGCCAGGGCACCGTGATCACCGCGACGCAGGGCCTGGAAGGCGACAGCGCCCGCATTGTCGATCGGGTGACGCCGCAGCAAGCCGCGACCGCGCTGGCCGGCGACCAGCCGCTGCAGTGGGTGGTCACGCGGGACGACGGCAGCCGGCAAGTGGTGGTATTGATGCGCGTGGTCAGGCCGGCGGCGCCTGATACCGCGCCGGGCGCCGCCCAGACCGATCTGCTGCTGGAGCAATCGGCCTCGCTGGCCGGGGTCACGACGGCCCTCCAGGATCTGGGCACCTACCTGCTGCTGGGCGTGCTGGGCGGCACGCTGGCGGGCATCGTGCTGGGGCTGGCCTTCACGCGGGCTGTCTTGCGCCCGCTCGACCAGGTCGCCGATACCGCCGATGCCATCGCGGCGGGCGACCTGCAACGGCGGCTGCAACTGCCGGCGGGCCGCAACGAGGTGGCCCGGCTGGGCAAAGCCTTCGACTACATGGTGGGCCGGCTGGTGACGACGCTCGAAGCCCAGCGCCGCTTCGTCGCCGATGCCTCCCACGAGTTGCGCACGCCGCTGACCTCGCTGAAAGGGCTGGCCGAGATCCTGGTGATCGGGGCGCACGGCAATGACCAGCGCGTGATTGAGCAGGCCGCCGGGGCGATCAACAGCGAACTGGAGCGGCTGAACCGGCTGGTGAACGACCTGCTGACCCTCTCCCGGCTGGACAGCGCGGAGGGCAACGCGGCGCCCCCGGTCCGGCGCGTGCGCATAGACGCCTGCGCCACGCTCCAGGCGGCGGCTGACCAGATGGCGGCGCTGGCCGAGGGGCGCGAGGTGCGCCTCAACCAGGAGTGCGCCGGGCCGCTGTGGGTTACGGGCGATGCCGGGCAATTGAAGCAGGTGCTGCTCAACCTGCTCGACAACGCCTTGCGCTATACGCCGCCGGGCGGCGAAGTGGCCCTGCGGGGCCGGGTGGACGGCGCGGTGGCACGCATCGAGGTCCAGGACACGGGCGTGGGCATTGCCGCCGAGGATCTGGCGCACATTTTCGAGCGCTTCTATCGCGGCGACGCCTCACGCACGCGAGCCACCGGCAACACCGGCCTGGGGCTGGCGATTGTGCAGACCATCGTCCACGCGCACGGCGGCGAAATCAGCGTCCAGTCGGCGCCGGGCGCGGGCACGTGCTTCACCATCACGCTGCCGCTGGCCGCCGCCCCGGTGGGCGCAGAGAGGCCGGGCGCTAAGAGCCAGCGCCCGGCCTGAAACAGTGGGGTTCTTCTTGCCCCACGCGCCGTTAGCGGTTGGGCTGGCTCTGCTGCACCACGACCACGTCGCGGCTGATGTAGCCGCTGGTCGCGCTCGACACGGCGACGTTGTACCAGCCCGCGCCGCTCGCCAGCGTGGTGCCGCGCCGCGGGTCAAAGCTGCCGCTCGGCGGGCGGGTGCTGCGGCTCAGGTCCAGCACCGGAAAGCTCTGCCCGAAATCGGCGACGGCAACCCGGCGCGCGCCGCTGCTTTGCGCGCTGCGGATGTTGACGCCGTCGTACAGGGCCACGGCGGCGCGGTGCGTCGCGCTGGCGGCGGCCTGCTGATCGGCCTGCGCCTGGAGCCGGCGCGCCGTTCCCAGGGCGCCGTAGTAGCGCTCGATGCCCGCCACGATCCCCGCGGCGACGGTATTGGGCCGGTTGAACATCACCGCGCGGTCCGCCGCGTTGCTCATGAAGCCCATCTCGATGATCGCCGCGGGCGTGGTGCCGCCGAGGCGGTAGGCTTCACCGCGGTAGGTGCTGTAGGCGTAATAGCCGCGCATGGCCCGCGTGATGCTGGAGTCGTGGGGCAGCCCCGTGACCGAGCCGTAGGCGCTGTCCAGCGAGTCCACCAGGGTCGCGTCGAGCGCGGCCACCGCCGAGGTCCAGCGCGTCGAGACCTTATAGCCTCGCGCGACGCCGCTGCTGTTGCCGTCGGCGTGCAGGGCGATGAACAGATCGGCCTCATACCCGGTCGGCACGGTGGCCGGCAGGATCTCGACGGTGCGTCCCGCCGCGCGCAGTTGCGCGGCCACCCGTTGAGCGATGTCCAGGTTCACGCTGACCTCTGTCCGGCCACCGCCGCTGGTGCCCGTCGATCCGCGCAACCGGGCCAGCGCGTCCGGTAGCTCGTTCTCCTTCCAGTGGCCGACCTGGATCGCTACGTTGACGCGCGGCACCGCGGGCGGCGCCGCCTCGATGGACGCCATGGGGGCCGCGGGCGGCGCGGTCTCGCTGGACGCCACGGGGGCGGCGACCTGCCCGCGGGAAAAGGCGGCGAACGCGGGGCTGCCCGCCGGCCAGGCCAGGACCGCCAGGAGCAGAGTCAGCACCAGCGTGGCAAGGCGCGTGGTGCGCCGGCGAGGAGATATTTTGTTGTTCATGCCTGTTCCCTTTTTTAGCGACCCGCCGCCGGGGAGAAAGATCGTACCGGTGATGGTGGCCGTGGCGTACTATCCGGCCTGCTGCTAGCGGCGTATGCTTCTAGTTTACCAAGTTCCGGATCGTTTGTCATCCGGCGCTCGTGGGCCGCTTCCGGTTACCGGGCAATCCAGGCCGCTACGGGGGGCGGGAGCGCGGGATCGGCCTGGGGGCGGGGCCGGTCGCGGGCGCGCTATCGGTAGCAGCAGGCTGCGCCGCGGGCGGGATCGAAGCGGCAACTCCTCCTGTGCTGGGGTGGCCGGGGCGGCGAGGTAGCGGCGCCGCGCCCTGGCCCGCAAGGGTCCCAGGGTCAGGACGAAACGAACACAAGAGTCCTAGTAACAGTCTACTCCACAATTCTTAGAGAATTATGAGAAATTATTAGAAATTGATGAGAATCGCTCGACCCGTCATCCCCGCAGCAGGCTCCCGCACCATTGTCATTCTGCGCGGAGCGAAGGGTCTCGTCTTTTGGGCTGCAAGACGGAGATTCTTCGCTCCGCGCAGAATGACAAGGTGGGTGCGGTCGTTGCCGCGCCGCCGGTCCCTGCGTTCTTGTCGCTTTGAGCGGAGCGAAGCGTCTCCTCCT
>DASSGZ010000476.1:0-4462 GCA_035693165.1 Chloroflexia bacterium
TACACTGCAATACTGGCCGGGTACATCGTGGCGCGGGTCTCGGGTCAGCCCTATGACCAGTACATTCAGGATCACATCCTGAACCCATTGGGCATGACGCACTCAACTGTCAGGTCGCCGCTACCGCCGGACCTGCGCCCATTGGCATCCGTGGGATACACGTATGCCGACGGCGGCTTCCAGGCCTTCCCCGAATACATTGCCCAGCCGGCGGGCCTGCCGTCCGGCATGCTCCAGGCCAGTGTCACCGACATGGCTCGGTTCATGATCGCGCACCTGCAGAACGGCAGTTACCGCGACGCAACCACTGGCGAAGCGCGTATCTTGAAAGAAGCCACCGCGCGACAAATGCACAGCACGCTGTACACGCCTGACCCGCGCCTCCGGGGCACCGCTTACGGCTTTTTCGATTGGAGCGACAACGGCCGGCAGACGCTCGGGCATACCGGCTATGCGCCACCGATGCACAGTGTATTGCTCCTCTTGCCCGACCAGAACCTGGGCGTATTTGCGACCTACAACAGCAAGGATGCCGGAGTGCTGACCACGCAGCATTCCGGGTTCCAGCGCGCCTTTTTCGACCACTACTATCCCGCGCCGGCCGTCGCGCCCATCCAGCCTCCCGTGGACTTCGCGGCGCGCGCCGGCCGGTTTGTGGGCAGCTATAACGCCTACAGCTCATATACCACCCTCATCAAGATCAGCGGACTCTTCGGCGGCGGCTACACAGTAGACATCAGCAATCCGGGTGACGGTACGCTCCTCCTTACCCTGGAGGGGTTCCAGCTCCGCATTGCCGAAGTGGCGCCGCTGTACTTCCGGCAGGTAGACGGCCCGTTCTCCGTCGTGTTTCGCGCGGACGACAGCGGACGCATCACCGACTTGGTTACCGACCTCATGCCCGAGTATGCTACTGCAAAATTGGCCTGGTACGAAACGTCGGGGTTCAACATGGCCTTGCTCCTGGGGTGCGTCTTGATCTTCCTCGCCATGATCCCCATAGCAGTGATCCGCTTGATTCGGGACCGCCGCCGCAGCGACCGGAACCCCGCCCCGCGCGGCGCCCGTGCGGCCCAGTGGATCATCCTGGGGATCAGCATTCTGAACCTGCTGCTGGTGGGCGGCATGATGTGGGGGTCGCAGGGGGACATGCCCAACGAATTGCTCGACCCACCATGGATCATCAAGATCCTGCTCGGCGGGGGTGTAGTGGCGGCCGTGCTGACGATCGGCGCGCTGGTCTACGCGCTGCTGGCCTGGAAGAACCGCTACTGGGGCACCGCCGGCCGCGCTTATTACACCCTGGTGACGGTTGCGGCAGTCGCGTTTGTGTGGTTCCTGAACTACTGGAACCTGTTGGGTTGGCGGTTCTAGCCGGCAGACCTTATAGGCCGGCGGGGATATCCCCGCCGGCCTGAAAAGGGGAGTTGGGCTTCTTCAGCCATCAGTCAATGCTTCTCGTGCGGGCTGCCCCAGTAGCACATTACCTAATGGACGTTTACCCGCCGGCTTAGGAGATGCGGCGATAGGGGCTATTGCCGGACATGGAAAATGGCAGACGGGCGGAATGAGGATCAAACACCCCATCCAGTTACACCCTACGGAGTAAGATCATGAACCTGGAGCTTATTACCAGAACCGCTGGGGCAGCACCCTGTCGCACACCGGTGCTTTTCGTCCATGGCGGATGGCACGGCGCGTGGTGCTGGGACGAGCATTTCCTGGGCTACTTTGCCGAGCGCGGCTTCCCGGTGTTTGCCCTCAGCTTTCGCAACCACGGCAAGAGCCAGACCATTGGCTCGGTGCGCTGGCAGCGCGGCGCGGACTACGTGGCGGACCTCCGTGCGATCGTCGCCCAGATCGGGCAGCCCCCGGTGCTCGTAGGCCACTCGATGGGCGGCTATGTCGTACAGCGCTACCTGGAGCGATGGCCGGCGCCCGCCGCGGTGCTGCTGGCATCCTTGCCGCCGCATGGCTTGGTACCCGGCACGCTGCGGCAATTACGCAGGCACCCGTGGGCGGTCACCAAGGTGCTCCTGCAAATGAGGCCGTGGCATATCATAGCCACACCGCAACTGGCGCGCGATGCGCTCTTCTCCAGCCGGATGCCTGCAGATCAGGTGGAAGCGTACTTCGCCAGACTGCAGGACGAGTCTTTCCTCGTCTTTCTCGATATGATGTTCCTGCGGCTGCCGCGGCCCCACCGAGTGAAGCGTGTGCCCATGCTCGTCTTGGACTGCTCGGGCGACCACCAGTTTACGCCGGCGGAAGTCCTGGCCACGGCCAGGGCTTACCACGCCGAGTCCGAGGTATTCCGGGGTATGGCCCACGATATGATGCTGGAGCCGGGCTGGGAAGGCGTGGCGAACAGGATTATCGACTGGCTGCGCAACCTGCCGGGGATCTGCTGACGCGCTGTTCTCAACGGGCAAACCGCGGAGCAATACGCACGTGAAGCTCCTCAAGCCCTGCTGCCCACTCCTCAACATTTGCAAACTCCGTGGCGCCCACCATAGACCCTCAGTTACCTCATCACCCTCTGGTGAACACCACCAGCCTGGTCTCGACCTTTGCGCTCCTTGTGCGGTGACTTTGTCCCATCGCCGCCCCAGCCGCCAGCGGGCGCTATCTGATCGGGGTGCCCTTTGCGGAGTGGGAGCGGCGCGTCCAAGAGCCAGTTGGGCGGACAGCAGCGAACTGAATGCGCACTGAAGGCTGCTATATCGATTTTCAGTTGCGCATCTCAAATATGGACCAGGTTTCGCTTGCGGATCCCAAAAAGATATAGCGCACACATATAACGTCGTGCGATGGCAAACGCGGGCGGCGGCGCTATGATGAGGGCCGGGCACACCGCAGTGCGTCCGCAGGCGCCATGCAACTGCGGCTGGTGGTGGAGTAGAGAGGCACAGTAAGCCGATGTACGCGAATATTCGCCGCTACGAATATGCAGGGGCGCCGCTGCCGGTGGACGAGTTGGTCCAGTTGGGCCGGGGGCTCGCCGCCCACCTCAGCCAGGCGCCAGGGTTCGTCTCGTTTCTGATCCTCTCCGCCGCACCCCAGGGGCAGGGTTCCGACGCGGCGCCGGATCAAGGGCTCGCCACCGTGAGCATCTTCGAAGACCAGCCCGGTCTGGAGCAGGCAGATAGGTTAGCAGCCACCCTACTCGACGCGCGCCTGGCGGCGCGGTGCCGCCAACAAGCCGGGATCACCCGCGGGGAGATCGTCTTCCAGCGCGGACTGTGAAAGGCGCCCAGGGAGTGGGTCCTTGAGGCGGTCAGGATGGCCGCATGGAGGGAACAGCCATGAATATGGAACCGGTTACCGGCCCGGCGCCTGTCAATATGGGCAGGGAGGCAGGTGCCCAGGTGTCCGCGGCCGCGCGTAGCGCGCGGCCCTACGCGCCTAGCTGGTTGGACCAGACCACACGCCGGATTCGCAGGCTCCCCATGCCGGGCTGGCTGTTCTATCTGCTGCTGATCCTGATCTTCGTCTTTGTCGAGACTGTGCCCAAATGGTTGGATGGGACCTATCCAGTAGGCGTCTTCATCCCCTTCCATGTCGTATTTGCCGCCACCTTCGCCTTCAGTCTGGCGGCCCACCGCTATCTAATCGACTCGGTCGGCACGGTGAAGCCGGCCTTTTACATGGTGTTTGGCGGCGACGAGACCAAGCTGGAGAGCCTCCTGTACCAACTCACGACCAGCCCGGCGCGGGCCACGCTGCTGTGGAGTCTCGGCGCGGCCGGCATCGCCTCGCTGTGCTGGGTGGTACTGGGCGATAGCCTGCCGCACTACGTCCTGCTCAGCACGTCCCCATTGGCGGCGGTCGTGGATTACCTCATGATGACCGCGGCGTGGGCGCTGATTGCGGCCATTTCCTGCTACTGCGTCCACCTGATCCAGGTGCTGAACTACTACCTGGTGCGCCGGGCGCACATCGACATTTTCAAGCTGGGATCCCTCTACGCCTTTTCGGGGCTGACCGGGCGCGTTGCCGCCATCTTCTTGCTGGGCAACTACATCTGGTACCTCACCGATCCGGCGCCCCCAGATCTCTCCGTTTGGCGAGCGTGGCGGCTGTTGACGACTCTAGCCCTGGCGCTTGTCGCCGTAGCGGCCTTCCTATGTCCGCTCATCGGCGTGCACCACGTGCTGGAACTGCAGAAACGCCGGCTCCTTGAACAAAACGCGCAGCGGGTGCGCGCCGTCATGAGCCGGGTGTATCACCTGCTGGACAGCGGCGAGTCCGGCGATCTGGTCGCGCTGAAGCATGCGACGGACAGTCTGATCGCGGAGCAGAACACGCTGGAGAAATTGCCGACCTGGCCGTGGCACGCCGACACCCTCCGCCTGGTCAGCACCGTGCTCGTGCTGCCCCTGCTCACCTACCTGATCGAGCGCATCCTGGCCGCTATTATCGGCCACTAGTAGTCCGCCACCCTGATTCTGATGGGCGGCAG
>DASSGZ010000477.1:0-12951 GCA_035693165.1 Chloroflexia bacterium
GATCAACACCTGGATTTACGACGCCAACCGCGATCGGTCCCTGGCCGAGGTGTTGCGCGAGTCCGAGGATGCCTGGCAGCAGATGGCCGATCTGGTGCGCGCCATGCCCGACGACGATCTGCTGGACCCGCGTCGCTTCGCCTGGATGCGCGGCGCGCCGCTCGGTCCCACGGTGGTCCAGTCCTCGTTCGAGCACCTGCATGAGGAGCACATGCCCGCCATCCAGGCGTGGCTGGAGACGCTGAAGGCGTGACCCCCGTCCCGTGCCCGGCGCGCCTTGACGCCGGGCCAGGCGGTGCCGTATAACGGGGGAGAGCGGCCCGGCCGCTCCGCGATGAGGCTCGCGTTACGTCCGTGCTGTGGATTGATGGCTTCTACCGGCTTGCGCTCAGGGCGCCCGGCGGTAGGGGCTTTTTTCATCCCGCGCCTCCGCGCCCGCACGTTGTCCCATGGAGGAGGGCGAGATGGCCCCTGGTTGGCGTGATGTTCTGGTGATTGCGCTCGGCGCGGCGGCGGGCGCCAATGCCCGCTACTGGCTGAGCAACTGGTTTGTGGCCCGGTTCGGCCCGGCGTTCCCCTGGGGCACGCTGTTCATCAACGTGAGCGGCGGGCTGGTGATCGGGCTGGTGCTGACCGTGCTCGGCCAGCGGCTGGTGGCCGACCCGACTTATCGGCTGTTGCTGGTCACGGGATTCCTCGGCGCATATACGACCTTTTCCACGTTTACTTATGAGACGACCGCTCTCATCCAGCAGGGCGAGTACGGGAGCGCCGCGGCGAACGTCGCCGGGAGTGTGGCGCTGGGCCTGGCGGCGACGCTCGGCGGGATCTGGCTGGGGCGCTTGTTGGCATAGGAGGGGGCGCGATGGACACGCCGGGCACGCCCGACGCCGGGGCGGCGATGCAGCAACTCACCATCTATATCTGCGAGCAGGACCACTGGCACCGGCAGCCGCTCTACCTGGCGATCCTCGAACTGGTGCGCGCGCAGGGCGGCGCGGGGGCCACCGTGCTCAAGGGCGTGGCCGGCTACAGCGCCGCCGGGCGGACAATCCACACCGGCAACCTGGTGGACGTGGTGCCCAACCTGCCGCTGGTGATCCTGGTCGTGGACACGGCCCCGCGCATCGCCGCGCTGCTGCCGCACCTGGACGAGATGGTGGGCGCGGGCGGCGGCCTGATCACGGTCACGGACCTGGCCGTGGCCCGGCCCCTGCACGCCGGCCGGAGCGCGGTGCGCGGCGACCACTTGCGCCTGCGCCAGATCATGGAGACCGACGTGGTGACGGTGACGCCCGACACGCCGGTGGCCGACCTGTTGCCGCTGCTGCTCAACAAATACTACAAGGCGCTGCCGGTGGTGGACGCCGAACGCCGGGTGCTGGGCATGGTCACGGACGTGGACCTGTTGGAGAAGGCTGACCTGGGCGTGCGGCTGAGCGTGCTGGAAGCGGTGCGTGCCCAGGGCGAGGCCGGGCTGGACGAGATCCTGCGCGAGGTGCGGGCCGCGGGCAAAACGGCGGGCGACGTGATGGGCCGCCGCCCGGAGGCGGTGATCGGGCCCGACGCCACCGTGCGCGACGCCGCGCAGCAGATGGTCCAGCAGGGCGTCAAGCGCCTGCCGGTGGTGGATCGCGAGCGGCGGTTGCTGGGCATCGTCGGGCGGCTCGACATCCTGAAGGCGGCCAGCCATGTGGCCCCGCCCGGCGCCGCGGCGGGCGCCGCGCCGCTGCCCGCGCAGGGCCGCACGCTGGGCGACGTGATGCTCACGGAGGTGCCCACCGTCACGGCGGACACGCCGCTGCCCGCGGTGGTCGATACGCTGGTGGGCAGCCGGGGCGCGCGCCGGGTCGTGGTCATCGACAACGCCGAGACCCGCCGGGTAGTGGGCATCATCACCGACGCCGACCTGGTGGGCCGGGTGGGCACCCCCGCGCGCCATGGGCTGCTCGACATGCTGCGCGAGGGGCTGTCGCTGCTGGGGTCGAGCGCCCAGCCGCCACTAGCCACCAACAGCCCCGGCACAGCCCGCGAGGTGATGACCGCGCCGGTGGTGACGGCCCCGCCCGAAATGCCCATCCCCTCCGCCATCGACCTGATGCTGTCGCATGAGGTGAAAGTGCTGCCGGTGGTCGATGCCGAGGGCCGCCTGCTGGGCCTCGCGAACCGCGCGCGCTTGCTCCAGGCGCTGCTGCCCCCCGGTGCGCCGGCCGCCTGATTCGGCGTAGCGGGCGTTACAACTGCCGGATCACGCGGGCCGGGTTGCCGACGGCGACCACGTTGGCGGGCAGGTCCCTGGTGACCACGGCGCCCGCGCCCACCACCGTGTTCTCGCCGATGCTGACCCCCGGCAGGATGATCGCCCCGCCGCCCAGCCAGACGTTATCGCCGATGCTGATCGGCCGGGCGGCTTCCCATTTCGCGCGGCGCGGTTCGGGCGCCACCGGGTGCGTCGGGGTCAGGAACTGGACGTTTGGCCCGACCTGCACATCCTCGCCGATGGTGATCGTCGCCACATCCAGCAGTACGGCCCCGTAGTTGATGAAGGTGCGCGCCCCGATGCGGATATGGGAGCCGTAGTCGCACCAAAGCGGTGGGCGTACCTCGGCGCCTTCGCCCAGGAAGCCGACCAGCTCCTGGAGGATCGCGCGCCGGGCGGCGGGGTCGGTCGCGTCGCTGGTGTTGAAGCGCTGCATGAGGATGGCTGCCTGTTGGAGCGCGGCGGCCAGTTGGGGGTCGTCGGCGATATAGAGATCGCCTGCCAGCATCCGCTCACGCATGCTGCGGGTGTCGTTCGCATCCGGGTGCTCGTTGCTCATCGGGATCCGGTCCTCCATATTGGGGGCGTGCAACACACGCCAGTCTGCCGGCTTGTAGCGCCATCCCTGGCGCCCTCTGCAACTCGCGCGCCACGGCGGCGGGTGTGGGGAAACTACGACTTTCTCCCTAGAGGGATCTCCGACACCCCCCGCCATCCACCGTCCGGCAGGGCCGGTTGGAAGGCGTCGCCACCAGCCTGCTGCGCCGCTATGGCGAGCACCTGGGGGATGGCGCGTATCGGGAAAAGATGGAGTAGTACGTCTTCGAGCAGACCTGCCCCGACTGCCAGGGCACCCGCTTGCGCCCCGAGAGCCGGGCCGTGACCGGCGCGGGCCAGGATATTATCGCCGTCTCCCGCCGGTCCCTGGACCGGCTGGCGGAGTGGATCGCCGGGCTACAGGGCGACCTGACGCCGGAGGAGGTGGCCTGTGCTCCTGCCTCAACCACGGGCGCCCTCCTCCGCCCGCTGCCGGCGTAACAGCGCGCATTGCCGGGCGCCGGTGCGGTATCCGCCTCACCGCCGCCCGTTTGCTCTTTCGCCTTGTCCGCAGGCGCTTGCCGTTCGTTGCCTGCCTCCTGGTGTGAAACCCCCTGAGAATTTGCTGAGGCTATCCCCGTCCACCGGGCAAGCCTGGGTCGCTGGTATGCTGTTTGCTTGCGTCATACCGCCCCTTTGGGGTTGTGGTATAACGCCAGTCCCGGCGCGCGAGGATCGGGGAGTCTGCCGGGCCGTATAGCAGGCACCGGAAGGGAGCATGATTGGTGGAGCAACTATTGGATCCCGATGTCTGGGTAGCATTGATCACGCTGACGGCGCTCGAAATTGTGCTGGGCATCGACAACGTGATCTTCATCTCGATCCTGGCGGGCAAGCTGCCCGCGGAGCGCCAGGCGCGGGCGCGGCAGTTGGGCCTGGGCCTGGCGATGATCACGCGCCTGCTGCTGCTGCTCTCGCTGTCCTGGATTATCCAGCTCACGGCGCCGCTGTTCACGGTAGTCGGGCAGGAGATCTCCGGGCGCGACCTGGTGCTGATCGGCGGCGGTCTCTTCCTGCTCGCCAAGAGCACACATGAGATCCACCAGAACCTGGAGGGCGAAGCCGCCCACGCCGAAGGCCGGGCGGCGCGCGCCGCGTCGTTCGGCTCCGTGATTATCCAGATCGGGCTGCTGGACATCGTCTTCTCGCTCGACTCGGTGATCACGGCGGTGGGCATGGCGAACCAGCTCTGGGTGATGATGACTGCCGTGGTCGTCGCCGTGGGCGTCATGCTGGTGGCCTCCGGGCCGATCAGCCACTTCGTGGACCAGCACCCTACCGTGAAGATGCTGGCCCTGAGCTTCCTGTTACTGATCGGCGTGTCGCTGATCGCCGAGGGCTTTGACCAGCATATCCCGAAGGGCTACATCTACTTCGCCATGGGCTTCTCGGTCTTCGTGGAGTTGCTGAACCTGCGCGCCCGCCGCCGGGCCGCCAAGCCGGTGGAGCTACGCGGCCCGCACCTGGAGGAGCCGGCGGCCCAGCCATAGCTCTACCGCTCGCGGCGCATCACGCGACCCCCGGCGCGCAGCCAGGCGATCTGGCCGTCCGGCCCGCGCAGGAACTCGCCGCGCAGGCCCTGCAGCGGCTCGTCGAGGACCAGGATGGCATCCGGCCCGGCGAGGGCGGCGCGCACGGGCGGCGGCGCCGGTTCGGCGGGCGAGTCGGGCGTGGGGAAGCCGCCCTTCGGCGTCAACTGCACGATCAGATCGGTGCCCTGCACCGTCAGATCGACATCGGCGGCGGCGGCGCTGTAGTGGCCGGTATAGGCCATCAGTTCGTCGGCGGTGGCCGCCAGTGGTTCGGGATCGCGGTCGTGCAGGCCGAGGTAGTGTTCGAGCGCCCAGCGGGTTACGTCGCGGTTGAGGTCGCTGCCGCGGCTGGAGTTGGTCAGCACAGTCATGGCGAAGCGGCGGCTGGGGATCAGCAGGAACGCCGACTCCTGCCCGTTGGTCGCGCCGCCGTGGGCCACGATGCGCGTGCCTTCCACATCGCGCAAAAACCAGGTGATGCCCATCTGCTGGTCGTTGTTGGCCGCGACCTGCGGGGTTTGCATCAGGGCCATGCTTTCGGGCGCGAGCAGGCGTGTGCCGTCCGGCGCCGTGCCGGCGCCCAGGTGGAAGCGCGCATAGCGCAACTGGTCGCGCACGGTGGAGACAATGCCCCCGGCGGGCGCGGCGGCGCGCGGCACCGCCCAGGGGCGGGCCACCGTGGGGCGGGTGGCGCCTTCGCCGTGCGGCTCCTCGTGCCCGGCGGCCACGCGATAGGTGATCATGTCCTCCGCGAAGAAGAACGACCGGTCCATGCCCAGCGGGGCGAATACCCATTCCTGCGCCAGCGTCTCATAGGGCCGCCCGGTGAGCACTTCGAGCACACGCCCGGCCAGGTAGAACCCGGCGTTGTTGTAGGACCAGACCTCGCCGAGGGGCGTCAGTTGCGGTAGCTCGGCCACACGGTCCACGATGCGCGTCACGGCATCCTCGCCGCGCCCGGTGTCGTCGAAGTAGTCGCCCACCCAGCCGCCGGTGTGCGTCAGCAGGTGGCGCATGGTCACGCGGGCCGCGACATCGTCGTCCTGAAGGCGCAGATCGGGCAGGTAGGTGCGGATCGGCGCGTCCAGGTCCAGCGTGCCTTCGTCCACCAGGCGCAGGGCAAGCGTGCCGGTGACGGTCTTGGTCGTCGAGCCGATCTGGAACAGCGTATCGGCGTCCACGGGCAGCGGCTGCTCGATATTGGTCACGCCGAAGCCGGCCATGCGCTCGTCGTCACCCTGGACGATGCCGAGCGCGACGCCCGGCACGGCGTATTTCTCCATCGCGGCGGCGACCTGCTCGCCCAGTTGTTGCTCTCGCACGGCGTCGGTGGTCATGCTCGTCTCCTTCGCGCGGTCGTTCATGCGGTGGGTGGCACTTATCGCTTATCCGGTGCCCTTGGCCGCGCAGGCGGCCAGCAGCAGCGCGCGCAGGGCGGGCGCCTGGACATCGGCGGCGGTCGTGAGCCTGACGTGGCGGTGGCGCTTCCCGGTGCCGGTGAGCAGGCCCGCCGGGTCGGGCAGCGCCGTGCCGCCGTAGAAGCCCAGGTTCACCCCGGCTTTCAGCGGCATAATCACGCACACGGTGTCCGCCATCTTGTGGCCCAATGCATAGGCAATGAGCTTCGCGGGGGCGTCAACTTCCTCTGTCGCGTTGGGGATGACCTCCCGCACCAGGGCGCGCGCCTGGTGGACCAGATCGCGCACCTCCGGGCTATACCCGGCCAGCAAGTCGTCTACGGTCTGGGTCATGGCTCTCCCTTCCTGATTGCTGCGGCGCCCGCAAATGCAACCTGATTATAAACCACCGGGGCCTGGTTTGTACCAGACCCCGGCGCGTAGGTTGTTTGCTGTTGGCCTGGTGCGCTCAGGCGGCTTCGGCCTCCGGGGCCGGGGCGGGGGTGCGCTGGCCCGCCGCCAGGCGGGCTTTCGCCAGGGCGCCGGCGTAGGTGGTGTCCACGCCCATGGCCTCGCCGGTGCTCTGCATTTCGGGGCCGAGCACGCGCGGCAGGGCCGGGAACTTGTCGAAGGGCAGCACCACCGTCTTGACCGAGACGCGGCCCGCGGGCACCGTGGGCTGGGTTGTCATCGCGGCCACCGGCGTGCCCAGGATGGCCTGCGTCGCCAGGCGGGCCAGCGGGATGCCCGTGGCTTTGCTGGCGAAGGGCACCGTGCGGCTCGCGCGCGCGTTGACCTCCAGCAGGTAGACCCGCCCGCCCTGCACGGCATATTGCACGTTGATCAGCCCGACGATGCCCAGGGCTTCAACCAGGCGGCGCGTGTAGCTTTGCACCTGGGCCACCACCGCCGGGCTGAGCGTTTGCGGCGGGTAGACGCAGGTGCTGTCGCCGGAGTGGACGCCCGCCGCTTCCAGTTGCTCCATGACCACCGTGTAGACATCGTGCCCATCGGCCACGCCGTCCACGTCCACCTCGACGGCGTCTTGCAGGAAGCGGTCGATGAGCACCGGGCGGCGGCGCAGGTGCGGACCCAGCTCAGCCAGGTAGCGGGTGAGGTCGGCGGCGCTGTGCACGATGCGCATGCCCCGCCCGCCGAGCACGTAGGACGGGCGCACCAGCACCGGGAAGCCGATCTGGGCCGCGCCCGCCACCACTTCGTCCTCGCCCTGGGCGATAGTCCAGGCCGGGGTGGGGATGCCCAGTTCCGCGCAGAGGTTGCCCATCTGGCGGCGGTCCTCGGTGGCGGCGATGGCGCCGGGCGTGGTGCCCAGGATCGGCACGCCCGCCGCGGCCAGCGGGGCGATCAGGTTGAGCGCCGTCTGCCCGCCGAACTGGGCGATCACGCCCAGCAGGCCCTCGCGCTCCTGCTCGACCACGTTCAGCACTTCCTCCAGGGTCAGCGGCTCGAAGTAGAGCCGGTCGCTCAGGGAGTAGTCGGTGCTGACCGTCTCGGGGTTGTTGTTGATGACGATGGCGCCGATGCCCGCGGCGCGCAGCGTCTGCACGGCGTGGACCGAGGAGTAGTCGAACTCGATGCCCTGGCCGATGCGGATGGGGCCGCTGCCCAGGACGATGGCCTTGGGGCCGGGCAGCGGCGTGGCCTCGTCGTCCTGCGCGTAGGTGGAGTAGAAGTAGGGCGTGGACGCGGCGAACTCGCCCGCGCAGCTATCGACCATCTTGTAAACCGGGCGGATGCCCAGCGCCAGGCGCTCGGCGCGGATGTCGCGCCCATCGCCCGCCAGGTGCGCCAGGTGCTCGTCGGCGAAGCCCATGCGCTTGGCCGCGGCGAGTAGTTCCGGCGTCAGTCCGGCGGCGACCTGGGCTTCCATCTCGTAGATGGCGGCCAGCCGGGCGATGAACCAGGGGTGGATCTTGGTGAGGTTGACAATATCCTCGGCCGTCCAGCCCTGGGCCAGCGCGTTGTAGACGGCGGCCAGGCGTTCGGGCGTGGGGTGGGTGAGGGCGTGGCGGATGCGCTCCGGCGTCCAGGCCGGGCTGACCTCCAGCCAGGCCGTGCGCGTGTCGAGGCTGCGCAGCGCCTTGAGCAGGGCGGCCTCGAAGGTGCGGCCAATCGCCATCACCTCGCCGGTGCTTTTCATGGTCATGCCCAGGTGCTGGTCCACATGGCGGAACTTGTCGAAGGGCCAGCGCGGCAGCTTGACCACCACATAGTCGAGCGCGGGTTCGGCGCTGCTGCTGGCGCTGGTGATGTCGTTACGCAGTTCGGCCAGGGTGTAGCCGAGGGCGATTTTGGCGGCCACGCGGGCGATGGGGTAGCCCGCGGCCTTGGACGCCAGCGCCGACGAGCGCGAGAGGCGCGGGTTGACTTCGATCACCGCGAGTTCGCCGGTGGCCGGGTTCCAGGCGAACTGGCAGTTGCAGCCGCCGCGCACGTCGAGCGCGCGCACGATGTCGAGCGCCGTGGTGCGCATGCGGTGGTAGTCGCCGTCGGACAGCGTCTGGCTGGGCGCCACGACAATGGACTCGCCGGTGTGGATGCCCATCGGGTCGAGGTTTTCCATGTTGCAGACGATGATGGCGTTATCCGCCGCGTCGCGCAGCACCTCGTATTCGATCTCCGACCACCCGGCGACGCTCTTTTCCACCAGCAGGTGGCCGCTGGGGCTGGCCTCCAGGCCCCGCGCGACCAGCGCGGCCAGTTCGGCGGCGTCGGCGGCGTGGCCGGACCCGGTGCCGCCCAGGCAGAAGGGCGCGCGCACCACCAGCGGGTAGCCGTAGGCGGCGGCGAAGGCCTCGGCTTCGGCCAGGCTGTTGACGGTGGTGTGCGGCAGCACCGGCTGGCCCGCGCTGGTCATCAGGTCGGCGAAGGCTTCGCGGTCCTCGGCCTGGCGGATCGTCGGGATGCCCGTGCCCAGCACGCGCACGCCGTACTCGGCCAGCACGCCCGCGTCCTCCAGCGCCACGGACAGATTCAGCCCGGTCTGCCCGCCCATCGTGGCGATCAGGCCGTCGGGCCGCTCACGGCGGATGATGCCGGTCAGGCTCTCGACGGTCAGCGGCTCGATGTAGACCTTGTCGGCGGTGCCGGGGTCGGTCTGGATCGTGGCCGGGTTGGAGTTGACCAGGACCACCTGCACGCCTTCCTCGCGGCAGGCGAGGCACGCCTGGGTGCCGGCATAGTCGAACTCGGCGGCCTGGCCTATGACGATGGGGCCGGAGCCGATAATCAGCACTTTGTGCAGGGATGGATCTTTAGGCATAGATGGCCTCCGTGGCGGCGAGGAACCGGTCGAGTAGATGGCGGGTATCGGTGGGGCCGGGGTGGGCTTCGGGGTGCCACTGCACGCCCCAGATGGGCCGCGTCAGGTGGGCGATGCCCTCCACCGTGCCGTCGTTCAGGTTGGTGTGCGTCACGCGGAAGCCGGGCGGGATCGCCTCGCCGTCCACGACGTAGCCGTGGTTCTGCGTGGTGACGGCAACGCGCCCGGAGTCGAGTTCGAGCACCGGTTGGTTCACGCCGCGGTGGCCGAAGCGCATCTTGGTCGTGCGCCCGCCCGCGGCCAGGGTCAGCAACTGGTGGCCCAGGCAGATGCCGAAGATCGGCATGCGCCCGGCGTCCAGCAGGTCGCGCACATTGGCGACGGCATAGCCGAGCGCCGACGGGTCGCCGGGGCCGTTCGAGAGCAGGACGCCGTCGGGCCGCAGGGCCAGGATCTCGGCGGCAGTGCTGCGCGCCGGGACCACCCAGACGCCCGCGCCGCTCGCGCGCAGGTGTTCCAGCGTGCTGGTCTTGGTGCCGTAATCCACCAGCACGATGCGCGGGGCATCGGGCCGCGCCGGGGGATACCAGACCGGCGCGGGCGTCGCGCACCCGGCGACGAAGTCGGTGGCGTCGTAGTCGAAGGCGGCCGCTTGCGCCTGCAGGTCGGCGACGGCGGGCAATCGGTCGGGCGGGGCCACGGCCAGCGCGGCGGCGATCACACCCTCGGTCCGCACGCGGCGGGTCAGGAAGCGCGTGTCGGCGCCGATCAGCGCGGGCACCTCGGCGGCGCGCAGCAGCGCGTCGAGATCGCCGCCGGTGTGGCGGTGGCCCGCGCTGTCCATCAGTTCACCGGCAATCATACCGTGCGCCCGGATTCGCGCGCTCTGGTCCATGGCGGCCCCGACGCCGTAGTTGCCCACCAGCGGGTAGGTAAAGATCAGCAGTTGGCCGCAATAGGACGGGTCGGTGAGCGCTTCCTGATAGCCGACCATGCTGGTCTGGAAGACCAGTTCGCCCACCGCTACCCCTGGGGCGCCCGCGCCCCCGGCGCGGATCGTCGTGCCGTCGGCCATGACCAGCAGGCCGCCCATCTTCTCAGTCATGTGCAAAGTCTCCTTATGTTAGGCGTGTGGTACCGGCTCCCCGCCACGGAACCGCCGGTTTCCGGGCAATAAAAAACTCCCGTCCCGCAAAAGGGACGAGAGTCGAATCTCCCGTGGTACCACCCTAATTGTCACATTTAGTGGCCTGTGACCGCTCTCGGTTATTGCTCGCGTGGGAACCACCCACTCCCTCCTACTTGCACGCCATCGGACTTTCTTCGGCGGACCGCTCTGTGACGCGTTCGCGACAGTGAAGCTTCTCGGGCTCGCACCAGACCCCAATTCGCTGCAAACTTCAGTTGTCACTACTATTCCACATCATCGCGGGCATACGGCATTTGGCCGCTATTCACTTGGCTCCATGCAGTGTAGCATATTCGGCGGGCCTTTGTCAAGCCCTATCGTGCCGTTTTTGCACCGCAAAGACGCGAAGGCCGCGAAGAATAGTACCGATTTCCCGCTATATTTCGGTTCCTCCCATCTCTGAGGTTCCGTTTAGGAGCGCCTGTCGCGGGATATGCTATAGTGATCGGGAACCATCGGAAAGGAGAGGTCATGGCTGCGCCCCGCATCGAACGCCGCTACACCACCGAAGAGTAGGCTGCCGCGATCATCCCGCCGCGCCTCCGGCCCCATCCCTGTCGCAGGGATGGGGCTTTTGGCTGGGGACGCGCCGCGGGGTCACGCGGTGGGGATGTGGCGCGCCCAGAGGTCGCGGGCCAGGCGGGCCGGGTCCGTCGTGATGCCGTAGTGGGCGAAGTACTGGCAGACGCGCAGCACGTCGCGGGCAAACAGCGGGTAGGCTTCCGGGTTGGTGTAGGGATCGACCGCCTGCGGGAAGTCGATGATTTTGACCGCGCCGTCCCAGTAGAGGATGTTGTGCGCCGACAGATCGGCGTGGACGCAGTCGACGCTCAGCATCAGGTCGATGTTGTGGATCAGTTGGTCGAACAGCGGGCGGGCTTCCTCGGCGCGCAGGGCGACGTGGTGGAGCGCCTGCGCCGGGCGCCCGGCTTCGCCCAGGTACTCCATCAGGATGGCGTTTTCGCTGTGGCTGATGGGGCGGGGCACGGCGGCGCCCGCCTCGTACAGCCGCTGCATGGTGCGGAACTCGTTGGCGAGCCACGCGCCGTGCAGTAGCTCCTGGCCGAAGTCGGTGCGCTTGCGCATCGCCAGCAATTCGCGCCGGGCGCGGGTGGCCTTGCCCTGATCGTCGAGGGCGTTGCGGCCCATGCGATAGAGCGAGTCGTTGCGCAGGTTACGGAACATGCGCGGCCGGTAGACCTTGGCCGCAATCAGCCCGGCGCCCGCTGCGGGACCGGGCGCGCAGCAGTAGACGGTGGCCTCCTTGCCGCCTTTTACCTGGTGCAGCACATCGGCGATCAGTTGGTCCTCATAGAAGCCCCCCAGGTAGGTCAGGATCCAGGCGCGCTCGTGCTTCGAGGCGCTGAACGAGGGATGGAAGTCCTCGGTCGTGTCTTCGCTCTGCTCGACCAGGGTGGCGATAACAGCCGCCCGGTCGCGTTTGGGGCGGCGGCTTTTGGTGCGCTGAAAGGATGGCGCGGTATCGTCGTCTTCTTCCAGGTACTTAACATAATTCGACATGCGTGATGATGCTCCTTAAGCATGGCGCCGCCGGGTGTTCGACAGGTGTGGGAAGCAAACAGGCGCGGGCCGGCCAGGAGGGGACACGGTTCGGGGGCGCCGCCCAGGGGCCTGGGCGGGAGGCACAAAAAACCGCGAGCGCAAGAGGAGCGCCCACGGCCAGACGGCTTTAGCGGCGAAGGAGCCTACGCGACAGCAGGCACACTCCTCTCACAACCTGGGACGCCCGAATGGGCCATGATGGTTGCCATAGTGCCTGCTCCTTTCGCTAACGCGGTAATATGCGGCCAGTATACCAGCCAATCCTCGCGTTGTCAATCGGTCATTTGTCCTATTGCCGGGCTGTTCTTCCCCCAGCGCGTCACGGCCCGGCACGAGTTTGCCCGCACCGTGGCTGCATGGCCTGTACATTTGTACAGTATGTCAACTAAGTTATTGACTTTATATAGAAACGGTGCTAGAGTAACTTTCAAACCAAAGATCAGCGCAGGCCAATGGCCTGGCGGGAAAGGAGCAGGAGATTATCGCGGGAGTTGAATTGCCCCGCTTAACGTGGCCGTGCGGGTGATACGATGCGGCCCGCCCGCACGCAAATTGCGCCCTGGTACCGACGGATCAGCCGTGCCGCCCCGCCTGGGAGCGGCATCAGACAGCCAGTCAGGAGCGACATCGATGAAACACCTGCATCGCACCGTTGTGTGCAGCGCGCTTATCGCGCTGCTGACGTTGACGGCCCTTCCGGCCGTCACGCCCGCGGCCCCGGCGCGGGCCGCCGTCTCCGCCCTCGACTTCCAGAACGCCATGCGTAAACTCTGGAAGGATCATATCACCTGGACTCGCCTGGCGATCGTCGCCATCCTGGACGACCGGCCCGAGAAGGACGCCGCCGTGCAGCGCCTGCTGCAAAATCAGGTCGCCATCGGCGACGCGATCAAGCCGTATTATGGCGACGCAGCGGGCACGCAGCTAGCCACCCTGCTACACGATCACATCACCGGCGCGGCTGCCGTGCTGGTGGCCGCCAAGAGCGGCGACCAGGCGCAGGTCCAGGCGGCCAGCGACGCCTGGTACGCCAACGGCAACGATATTGCCGCTTTCCTGAACAAGGCCAATCCCAACAACTGGCCGCTGGCGACCCTGCAGGACATGATGAAGATGCACCTGGACACTAC
>DASSGZ010000478.1:0-17347 GCA_035693165.1 Chloroflexia bacterium
TATCCGCCCGGACGCCGCGGGGCCGGTCGCCGATCTCCAGGCGCGCGCCCGCGCCGCCTACGAGCAGGGGCCGCCCGCGCCCACCGCCGACGAGACGGGCCGCCGCCGCAACCTGGCGATCGACACGCTGCTGGACGCCGAAGATGTGCTGGAGTCCGACCCGTTAGCGGCGACACTGGTGCTGAACAACGCGCTGGAGCAGGTGCTGCGCTGGTACTACGCCGCGCGCCGGGCCTGGATGCCCAAATTCAAGCGCCTGCCCGCCGACCTGGCCGCCCGCGACCCGGCCCTGGCCGCCGCCGTCCGCGCCTATCTGGCGGCGGCGGATGCCCCGGCTCGTCACGCCGCCCTGCTGCGCGTGTTTGCCCTGGTCCATCCCGCCGGGCACGGCCTCGATCAATGGTGCTGGGAGAGCACCCCTGAACCCTTTAGCGACTGAGAAGGAGCAGCAACGATGGTCACGGCCCTTGTGATGATCAACGCCGAGCGGCACACGGTGGGCGAGACGGCCCAGGCCGTGCTCAAGATCGCGGGTGTGCGCGAAGTCTATTCCGTCACCGGCGAGTACGACCTGGTCGCCATCGTCAGCACGCCGGTCTACGAGCAACTGGCCGACCTGGTTACGCGCGACATCACCGCGGTGCGCACGATCACCCGCACCCACACCCTGATGGCCTTCCAGTGCTACTCCAACCAGGACATGGAACGCCTCTGGGACATCGGCAGCGAGGAAGCCGAGCCCGAGGTATAGGGCCACCGGCGACTCTCGCTACCCCGCAGATATTCCCGCCGCGCCCGGTTCTCTGAGTCCATCTGTGCTCATGTTCGTCATCCGCGTCGAGCGAACCACCTCTCCGCGCGGGCGCCTACTCCTCGTGGTAATATTTCGGTTCGTCCAGGCCGAGCACCTGGCGCAGATAGACCAACTCGCCCAGGTGATAGCTGCGGTGGCGGATCTGGCCCCAGACCACGCCGCGGAACGGGATGATGTCACCGGTCCACCAGGTGTGCGGCTCGTCCAGGCGGCCCGGCGTGGCGATCTCTTGCAGCAGTTCGGCGCGGGCCGCCCGCAGGGCCGCCAGGGCCGCGGCTTTGTCGGCTGGTGGCTCCGGGTGTGCGGCATAGGCCAGGTGCCAGAGGATGTCGAGCGCCGATTTGGCCTTGGCGTTGGGCCGCCAGCGCATTTGCTCCTCGGTGAGGTCGGCCACGGTGTCTTCGATCTGGCGATCCTCGATCTCCAGAATACTCGCCAGGTCGCCGCCGGCATAGGTCGGGGTGATGGGGGTACGCGCGGGCATCACAATTCTCCTCGGTAGAGGGGTGCAGCTAGCCCGCAGCGGCCTTACGTGGACTCCTCAACGCGGGCTAGCGATCATTCGCCGGGTTGAGCGGCATGCGGTGTGCGCCAATGCTCCCTAATGAAATGCCGGCGCCACGCCGGCTGCGGGCAGCGCGATCAGGGCGCCAGATCTTGCAGGGCGACGGCATGTTCGCCGGATTCGAGATAGTGGGCGCGCTGGGCATAGCGTTGGGCCACTCGCCGGAGATCCGGCCGGAACGCTTCCGCCAGGGCCTGTTTCTGCACGTAGCGATCCCCCTGTTTGCGCATGTGCTCCACCTGGGCCTGGATCATGCCGCGCCGCGATCCGAGGTGGCCCCAGGGAAAGCGCCCGTCGAGCATTTCATCCAGGATAACCGTAAAAAAGTGCTCCTGGGCGCGCTGCTGGGTCGCCGGGTCGAGTTGGTAGTAGCTTTTCATCGTTATTCCACCGGCGGCAGGTGCGTGGTTTTATGGTCGGGCACGGCTGCGCCGTCCGCCGTGGGGGTGGGCAGGGCGCCCCAGCCGTAGCGTTGCGCTTGCGGGCTGCCGCCGACCCAGGCGCGGGTCAGCCGGCGCGTGGGCGCCCCGGCGGGCAGGCCGAGTGGGGCGGGGAATTTGTCCGCCAGGGTGCCGGCGGGCACGTCCGGGGCGGTGCGTAGGCCCTGCGGGATGCCGCCGAGCCACCGCCAGCGCAGATCATAGGCGGCGCTGACCTCGGCGGTAAAGCGGGCCACGAACGCCGCGGCCTCCACCGCGCCCCCGCGCGGGATGGGCACGCGCAGCAGGACACGGCGCCGCCCGCGGCCTCGCCCGCGGTCCAGCGCAAACTCCAGCACATCGGGCGTGCCGGCGCGGATCTGCACGCCACGGGGTCGCAGATGCGCTGCGACGAGCGGAGTGTAGCAGCCGGCCTCGATCAGCCCGCGCGCGCCGATGCGGATTTCGCGCGGCCCGGCGGCGCGCGCCTGGCGGCGCTGCTGCACCCGGCCCAGGCGGAGACGGTGCTCGATCCCGCCCACCGCGACGATGAGGATGCCGACGACGCCGGCCAGCGGCACCACGGCCCAGCCGGCGTGGGGCACGCCGATGATCAGCAAGGCCATTTCCGCCAGCGCAAGCCCGGCCGCCACCTGGAATCGCCGGCGGCCGGCGCGTTGTACCCACGCCATTTCCTGCTCATCAAACGCCGCCCACTCGACGGGATCATATGGCCAGGCCACCCAGGCATTGTGGTCCACGTACTCACGGTCCGGGGCCGGCCCGGCCCCGCCGATGGAATCCGCCATCGCCTGCTATCCGCCTCCTTGCCTGGATCTACGTCGATCCCTGGTGCCGGGTAGCACCGGATTGTAAGGCGCCCCGGCGTAGTGATGTTGCCGGGCAGCAAGGCCGGTTTGCAACTGGTCCTTACACCCCTCGACAATGGTAGCCGGCGCGGGCTAGCGATACTTCGCCGGGTTGACCTGCACGCCGTTGTGGCGGATTTCGTAGTGGATATGCGGGCCGGTGGACATGCCCGTACTGCCGGAGTAGGCGATGACCTGGCCTTTGACGACACGCTGGCCTACCGAGACCAGCAACTTCGAGTTGTGACCGTAGAGCGTGGCCCACCCCGCGCCGTGATCAATCATCACCATGCGCCCGTACACATCGGACCACCCGGCCTGACTCACCACCCCGGTTTGCGTGGCGCGCACCGGCGTGCCCATCGGCGCCTGGATGTCCAGCCCGGTATGGAAGCCGACCTTGCCTTTGACAAAGGGGCTACTGCGCCAGCCGAACGGCGAGGTGATCGCGCCATAATAGGGGTAGCCGCTGGGAATATGCGACACAACCACGGGCGGCTTCTTGGCTGGCGGTTTGCTGTCGCCGCCGTCACGAGGTGAGGGCGGGCTATCGTCCGCGACCACCGGTGGGGCTTCGGGCGCGTCGTCCTCGCCCATCTGCGCCCATTCTTGCATCCGTTGCGCGGCCACGTTGGTCAGTTCATCTTCGATTTGCTCGTAGATGTCCAGGCTGTGGTTGAGGTCGGCCAGCGAGTCGCGAAAATTGGCGATGAGGTCGGGGGCATTGGGATTGGGGCTGGGCGTCAGCAACGGCGGGGCGAGCAGCAGCGTGTAGAGCGGGCCGGATTCCCCGCCCTCTGCGCCGGGGGCCAGGCTGGTCGGACGGGGCGTGAGTGTGGTGGTCGGCGTGGGGCTGGACGTGATGGCGTCGCCCTCACCGGTCAGGCCGAGCGCGCCGCGCAACTCGGCGTTGTGCTGGTCGAGCCGCGCCATGCGGTCGCGCAGGTCCTGCAATTCGCGCTGGACCGTCTGCATATCCTGGCCGGTGCTCTGGATCTGCGCGTCCTGCCCGCTCAGCTTGTCTTTTTGCAGGCGCAACACCGTGTTGAGTTCGCTCTCGTGCGTCTGGCTAATCTGGGCATCGTGGCGGAGCGCGGCGACCTCGGCTTCGAGGGCGGTAGACCGCTGCCAGCTCAGCGCCAGTAGCAGCGCCAGCGTGGCGATCACGGCCAGCACGAGCGTGTTGCGGACGAAGGCGCGCACCCGGCGCCCGGAAACGCGGGCAGGGCGGGTTGGCGCCGTCAGCACCGGCGAGTGGCCGCCGGGGGTGGGGCGGGCGTAGCGGCCAAAGCGGGCCGCGCGTGATGGCGGATCAGTAGCCGGCTGGACTCCCTCATGAGGCGGCGCGTCACCAGTCGCGTGGAGGGAGGAGCTGTCGGGGGCGGCTGCCACGTTATGTCATCCTCCTGAGCACAACAAAATAGTAGCATAGCCGCCGGGTAGTGTCAATAACCAAATGGTCCTATTTCTTACCAGCCCGGTAAGGCGGCGCGGCGGGGCGACTACGGCAGCAGGGCCGCCAGTCGCCGCTCGCGCTCCGCCGCCCGCGCATAGCCCATCTGGTCGAGCAGGGCAGCGGCGTGTAAGTGGATCGCCGGGTTGGCCGGTTCGAGGGCGCGCGCCGTGGCGATGTCGATCAGCGCGCGGTCGGGCGCGCCCCGGTCCACCCACCCGGTGGCGTTCGCCAGGTGCTCGGCGCCGAGGGGCCGGTCGGTGCCCGCCTGCCGGTCCCAGCGCCGCGCGCCGGCAACATCGCCCTGCGCCTGGGCCGCGCTGCCCAGCGCCGCGGCCAGGTAGCGGGGCAGGGGCCCCGGCGTAGCCGCGCCGATGGCCTGGACCAGCGCCGCCAGCCGGGCGGCGGGCGCGGCGCCGCCGGGATTCGCCTCGCGCAAGATCAGCACGCGCTCGGCCTGGCCCGCGACCTGGGTGCCGGGCGGCGGCCCCGCCGCGATGCGCGCCAGGGCGCCTGGATCATCGGCGGCCAGCAGCCAGTAGATTTGCCGGGGCGCGACCAGGTCGCCCAGGCGCGCGTCCGCCGCGTCCGTCACCTGGACCCCCGGCGCGAGCGCGACGCCGTTGCGCCAGTACCAGTCGCACACGCGCCAGCCGTGTTCCGGCTCGTCCAGCACGGCGATCAGGTCGCCAGGGCGGGCTAGCGCGGCCAGCAGGCGCGCGGCGGCGCGGTAGTCGGGGCGGACGGAGGCGCCGGGCGGCACCTCCTGAGCGGCCAGCGCCGCCACCACCGCGGGCGCCCCGCTGAACGCCGCCACCAACAGCCCGGCGGCGACGACCGTCCGTGCCGCCGGCACGCGCCGGCCCGCCCAGCCGATCAGCGCGACCAGCCCGGCCCCGGCCGGCAGGCAGAGCAAGGGCGCGCTATAGCTCCAGTAGCGCGGCGCCACCAGTTCGCTCGATCCCGACAGGGAGAGCGCGATCAGGCCCCAGCCCAGGAGGATCGCTATCTCGATCACGCCGCGCCGGCTTCGTGGCCCGTTGCGCCAGGCCCAGCCCGCGCCGCCGAGCGCCGCCAGCGCGAGGCCCGCGGCCCAGGGCACGCCCGGCGCGGGGCCGAAAGTCAGCCCGTTATAGAGCAGCAGTTTGACGGTGGCGTCGAGCGGATTGTCGGGCTGGGCTTTGCCGGTCCAGCTAAAGCTGAGCATCTCGGGCAGGGCGGGCAGCGTGCCCACCGCCAGCGCCACCGCTGCCGCGAACGCCGGCGCGAGTTGCCGGCGGGCGGCGCGGGCGCCGGGGCCGCGCCACGCCGCGCGCAGAGCCGGCCCGAGCCGCCAGGCCGCGACCAGCGCCAGCCCCGGCAGCAGCGCATAGACGGTCAGATAACTGCTCGCCACGCCCAGCAGCGCCGCGACCACGGCCCCCGCCCACCAGCGCCCGGCGCGCGGGTCGCCGTCCAGGGCGCGGTCGAGCGCCGCGAACGCTGCGAGCAGGCACCCGGCGATCAGCGCGTAGGGCCGCGCCTCCACCGATTGCGCCAGGTGGCCGAAGGAGACCGCGAGCAGCGCCCCGCCCACCAGCCCCGCCGCCGTGCCGAACAGGCGGCGCCCGAGCACGGCCACCAGCAGGCATGTCGCCGTGCCGATCAGGGCGAACGGCAGGCGCGCCGCTGCTTCAATGGATAGCGGGCCGCCCGGCGGCCCCAGCAGGCGCCAGCTTGCGTCGATCAGCAGGTAGTGGAGGGGCGGTTGGTTGCGGATGTCGCCGAAGCGGGCCGTGAAAATGTCGGCGAGCGGCCAGCGGGCCGTCGTCAGCGAGGGGATTTCATCGCGCCAGATGCCCGCCACGTCGAGCAGGGCCCATCGCAGGGCCAGGGCGAGCAGCGTGATGGCTGCCCACCCGGCCCAGACGCGGCGCGTCGTGCTTAGGCGCTCACCTGGCTGGTGAGCAAAATGGCTTCGGCGATGGCTTTCATCGGCCGGCGGGTATCCATGCTGGCCTTCTGGATGCGCCGGAAGGCTTCGGCTTCGTTCAGATTGTACTGGGCCATCAGCACGCCCTTGGCCCGCTCGACCAACTTGCGCGTTTCCAACTGCTCGCGCAGGTCGTGCGTTTCGCGCGCCATCTCCTGGAACTCGCGGAAGCGGGCCAGCGTGACCTCGATGGCCGGGCGCAATCCGCCCTCGCTGAACGGCTTCAGCAAATACCCCACCACGCTGGCTTCATTGGCCCGGCGCACCAGTTCGGGGTCGCTGAAGGCGGTGAGCAGCAGCACCGGGGCAATGTGCTCGGCGGTGAGGGTGGCCGCCGCGTCGATCCCGTCGCGGTCGCCCGGCATGCGAATGTCCATAATCACCAGGTCCGGGCGGATGTCGCGCGCCAGCGTGATCGCCGTCTCCGCGTCGGCGGCCTCGCCTGCCACGGTATAGCCCATCGCGGTCAGCAGATCGCGCAGGTCCATGCGAATAATCGAGTCGTCATCCACAATGATGAGGCGGGTTTGTGCCATGGAACGTTTCCTCCGCTAGATCCCGGACTCATAGCGCCCGGCCCCATTGCCGGACTACGGGCTGGTATTATAAAGCCTGATTCCAGCGCCTGTCAAGCGTGACGAGCCGCCGGCGGTCAGCTATCAGCTATGGGCTACGCACCGCTACGCGAACAGCGGTCAGCCGTCGGTCCCTTGTATCGCATCCATAGCGAATCCTGGGCCATGACCCGACCAACGCATCCGCAGCTACTCAGCCGGCGGCACTCATAGTGCGTGGCTCATCCCTGACCGCTGACGACTGACGGCTGACGGCTGACCGCTCCTCGCGCCCGGCTCTCCTGCAAGAGCAGCAGCCCGGCCAGGAAGATCACCAGCGCGATGGCGCCCCAGCCGATGACCAGGCCCCACTTGATGGGCGCCGTATGGTCCCACGACCAGGGCACGATGGCGGGAAAGACCGGCACCAGGTTGAGATGGAACTCCTTGCTGACCCAGAGGAAGAGATCGCTCTGGCCCGACGGGTGGTTCCAGAACGAGCGCGGGTGGGCGAGCAGCCCGGCCATGTAGGCCCAGCCCAGGGCCGCGAGGAAGCCGAAGAGGACGTTATAGAGGCGGCTGCGCTGCAGCGCCAGCAGCCCCTGGGCGAGCGGCAGCGCCAGCAGGGGCGCGATGGTCGCCAGGTAGCGCGCGGGAGGGCACCACTCGCCCCACCATTGCCGGTACTCGGCCACCACCAGGTAGTACGGGATCAGCGCGAACAGCAGCCAGCCTGCGGTAGCGCGCTGGCCGGGTGTAATCCAGAGCGCGGCCATGCCGACGAAGGCCAGCAGATAGACCGGCGCCGCGATGAGCAGCCCCCACTGCTGGTCGATCAGCAGCCCGACCATCGAGACCGGCAGGCCCAGCGGATCGGTGAGCGGGTTGATGAATCCCGCGTGATCGCCTGTGTTCGGCAGGACGGTGCCGTAGAGCCAGTAATAGAAGTCCATCAGCAGCACCAGCGAAATGCCGATAGGCGCCAGCGCCATGACCAGGCGCGGCCACGTGCCCCTGCCCGCCGGGCTGTCCTGCCGGGCGCGCCGCCACGCCCAGATCGCGTACAGCGCCAGCGCGCCCATGATCGGCAGGAAGCGCGCGTGCAACCAGGGCATGAAGCCGAGCGCCAGCCCGATCAGCAGCAATTGCAGCCGCCCGTTCGCGGCCCAGCCCAGCCGCAGGCGGCGGAAGGCGTAAATCGCGCACAGCCCCGCCGGGAGTTCGGGGAAGATCAGGTAGCTGTAGGTCATCAGCGGATTGCTGAAGGCCAGCGCCAGCCAGACCACCAGGGCAATGCCCCGCCGCCGCGTGGCCTCGTAGGCCAGCAAAAACACCTGCGCCGCCAGCAGCGCGCCCAGGATGTTCAGTTGGTAGACGACCACCGGCCACCCGGCGGTCGGCTGGTCCAGTTCCGCCAGGCCCAGGCTCGCCGGATCGAGATGGACTCCCAGCGCCCAGCCCGGCACGATCAGCACGCTCAGGCCCAGGCCGTGCTTGGAATATTGCTCGGTGGCGGGCCGGTTGGTGGTGTGGCCGTTGTGCGGCGGCAGCGGGTAGGGCGCCGGGATGCCCTTGAAGCCCGCCGGATAATAGCCGTCTTCCCACACGCTGCGCGGGTAATACTGCCGCTCGTCCTGGTCTGCGTAGTTGTTGCTCTCGTTGATGTCGTGGTCCTGCACGATGCTGATGGCCGTGTGCAGGTAGAACGGCTGGTCGCCGGTCGGGGGGTTGGTATAGATCAGCACCTGGTTGGTGAAGATCGCGTAGACGATCAACGTCACCAGGAAAATGCCGATCGGCCAGATGCGCGGGAGGCGGGGGACGGGATCGGGCGCTGCGGGCGGCTGCGCCACGGAGGCAGGCTCCACAACGGGATCGAGCAATGACATATGCGCCTGGGTTCCTCTCCATTGTGGGCCGCACTCGTGCCGGGCTAAACTGCCGTATTATACCATAACTTGACGCTCCGGCGCGCCTGTGGTAGAAATGCACGGGGGGTGATGCCCGACATCGCCTGACCCGCAGAAAGGAAGCCAATTTACCATGGCGCAGATCTGCCCTGCGTGCAAAACCAGTAACGACGACGGCGCCACCAAGTGCCGCCAATGTGGCGCGGCCCTGCCCGGCGGCGCGGCCAAGACCACCGGCGGCGATGGGGCGACCTCCGGCAAAACGACCTACCGGCCGGCGGGCACCACGCCCGGCACGCCCGCCGGTGCCACCTCCGGCACGCCCGCCGGTGCCAGCCCGGCGGCCCGCCGCGCGGCGTCGTCCGGGGCTATCGCCGAAGCCGCCCGCCGCGCTGCCGCCCAGCAGAAGGCGGCCCAGACCCCGACCGCCGCCCCGGCCACTCGCGCCGGCACACCCGGCACTCGCGGCGAGGCCCGCACCACGCCCGCCACCCGCAGTCCCGTCCGCGGCCCATCCCGCGGCATCGCCGCGCCGATTAACAATGCGCTCGACCGGGCCGGGCTGCCCCGTTTCAGCACCCAGCGCTATCTGGTCATCTGGGCGGTCTTCGCCGTGATCCTGGTTGCCGTGATTATCGCGCTGGTCGCGATTGGCGCCTCGAACGCGCGCCAGGTCGTACCCACGCCGCAGCCCGGTGCCGTCCTGACCGGCACCGTGGCGACGGTCGAGACCTCGCAAGGCGTCTTCAAGCTCAAGCTGAACACCGACGACCCGTCGATGAAAGCGACCATCGAGAACTTCCGAGTGAAGGCGGCCAGCGGCTTCTACGACGGCAAGATCTTCCACCGCGTGGAAGACTGGGTGGTGCAGACCGGCGACCCGCATTGCAGCCCCACCGGCGGCACCGGGTGCGGCTCCGGCGGCGGCAGCATGAGCGGCGAATATAACACCCGCCCCTTTGTCCGCGGCAGCGTGGGCATGGCCGCGCCTTCGTCCCACGCCGCGCTGGTGAACGACAGCCAGTGGTTCGTGCTGAAAGCCGACCGTTCCCAGCTTAACAACAACTACCCCAACTTCGGCGAAGTCACCGAAGGCATGGACGTGGTCGATAAGCTGGTGGGGTGCTCCGCCAAGGCCGGTGGCGCCGCGGGCGAACTCGATTGCAGCAAAGCCGACAAGATCGTGAAATTGACTCTCGACACCAAGTAGGTGTCTCATTGGGGCGCGCACAGGAGGGTTTACATTCCATGAAGAAGATGACCGTAGACACCGACCGGGGCCAGATTGTCATCCACTTGCACGACGATCCCTCGGTGAAGAATACCGTGGCCCACTTTGAGGAGCGCGCCAATTCCGGCGCCTTCGACGGCCTGACCTTTCACCGGGTGGAGGGCTGGGTGATCCAGGGCGGCGACCCCACCGGCACCGGTGCGGGGGGCGGCAAGATGTCCGCCGAGTACAACCGCATCCCCTTCCTCAAGGGCGCGGTCGGCGTGGCGCGCGGGCAAGATCGCACCAAGAACAGCGATTGCCAGTGGTTCGTCGTCAAGAACGACTCCACCTTCCTGGACGGCGACTATACCAACTTCGGCCAGGTCGCGCAGGGCATGGACGTGGTCCAGCAGATCCGCAAAGGCGACAAGATGCAGAAGGTCCGCGTCAGCGACAGCGAGAGCAGCGGCGCCGGCCAGTAAGCCCGCGCGGGCGACCCCCGGCCCCGGAGCCGCCGCCCCCCGTGCCGGGCGGCGGCTCCGCCCGTTCATCCCGATCCCCGGCCAACCGCCGGCTGATCGGCACGTAACACTCGCCATACTGACCACCGACCCCCGGCAACTGGCCACTGCTCTTGCGCGTAGCACATCTGTTCGCGTATAATCAGGAGAGAACCCGCGCCCATGCAAGAACGTACACCGGATCCGCAGTGGCTGGCCTGGGCTAAGCAATTGCAGACCATCGCCCAGACCGGCCTGACTTATGTGCGCGACCCGTATGACCGCGAGCGCTACGAGCAGGTGCGCGAGATTGCGCTGGAAATGCTGGCCGCCGGGGCCGGGCTGACGGTGCCGGAGGCGCGGGCCCTGTTCGCCGCCGAAACCGGCCACGCCACGCCCAAGGTCGATGTACGCGGCGTCGTCTTCCAGGGCGACACGGTCCTGCTGGTGCGTGAGCGGGCCGACGGCGGCTGGACGTTGCCGGGCGGCTGGGCCGATCCGGGCGAGGCGCCCTCGGTGGCCACCGTGCGCGAGGTCTACGAGGAGTCGGGCTACCGGACGCGGGCGGTCAAACTGCTGGCGCTCTATGACCGCAGCCTGCACGGCCACGGTCCGCACCCATATCACATTTACAAGGTGTTTTTCCAGTGCGAGATCGACGAATCCGCGGTGAGCAGCGGCCACGCCCCGGACTCACCTTCGTACCTGGAGACCGACGGGGTGGACTTCTTCCGCCCGGACGCGCTGCCGCCGCTCTCGCTGGGGCGGGTCACGCCCCGCCAGATCGCCCGGTTTTTCGAGCATGCCCGCCACCCGGAGTGGCCCGCCGATTTTGACTAGTAATCGACCACTATGGTTGCGCAGTGTAGGGGCCGGTTTCAAACCGGCCTGGCTGCTCGGTGTAGGGGCCGGTTTCAAACCGGCCTGGCTGCCCGGTATAGGGGCCGGTTTCAAACCGGCCTGCCGCTTCGACGACTCAGCATCGGGAACGACTACGGTTGGTTCGGGTCGGATATGAGGACAAGATCATAGATGCGTTTGAGTAAAATCCGCCCGCTGGCAATCGGCATATTTCGCCGCGACGACCGCATCCTGGTCTGCGAAGGCTACGACCCGATCAAGCAGCAGACCTTCTACCGGCCGCTCGGCGGTGGGATCGAGTTCGGTGAGCGCGGCGCGGACGCGGTCGTGCGGGAGTTACGCGAGGAGATCGGCGCCGAAATGATCCACCCGCGCTATCTCGGCACCCTGGAGAACCTGTTCACGTATGATGGTAAGCCAGGCCACGAGATCGTCCTCGTCTTCGCGGGCGAGTTGACCGACCCGGCCCTCTACGAGAGCGAGACGGTGGCCGGGTGCGAGGACAACGGCGGGGCGTTCAACGCCGTCTGGAAGCCCCTGGCCGATTTTGCCGCCGGGCGCGCGCCTCTCTATCCCGACGGCCTATTGGAGCTTTTAGAGCAGCATGCCGTGGCCCCCGCCGCGGCCCATGAACGGTAAACGGCGATGACCAGCGACCAGCAAGAGCGGCACGACCGCTTCAAAACCCGCCTCGACAACCTGCCGACCACGCCGGGCGTCTATATCATGCGCGACAGCAACGGCACGATCATCTATGTCGGCAAGGCCGTGAATCTGCGCAATCGGGTGCGCTCGTACTTCGGCTCGCTCAGCGGCGCCGCGCCCAAGGTCGGGCGCATGGTCAGCCACATCGCCGACTTCGAGTACATCCTGACCGATACCGAACTCGAAGCGCTGATCCTCGAAAACCAGCTCATCAAGAAGCACAAGCCGCACTACAACGTCCGGCTCAAGGACGACAAGACATATCCCTATATCCGCGTCACGGTGCAGGAAGAGTGGCCGCGCGTCATGTATACGCGCCGCATCGTGGAGGACGGCAGCCGCTATTTTGGGCCCTACGCCAACGCCGGCGCCGCGCAAACCACGCTCGACCTGCTGAACCGCCTCTTCCCCTATCGCACCTGTGACCTGACCATCGACGGCAAGATGCCGCGGCCCTGCCTGCAATACTACATGCACCGCTGCCTGGCTCCCTGCGCCGGGCTGGCCGACAGGGCGGACTACGGCAAGGCCATCGATCAGGTGATGTTGTTCCTGGAGGGCAAGCAGGATCGCATCGTGCGCGACCTGCGCAAGCGTATGGAGGAAGCCGCCGAGAACCTGGAGTTCGAGCGTGCCGCCTATCTGCGCGACCAGATCCGCGCCATCGAGAAGACGAGCGAGCAGCAGAAAGTCTTCACCACCGCGCCCACCGACGAGGACGTGATCGCCTTCGCCCGCAACGACGGCGACGCCTGCGTGCAGGTCTTTTTCATCCGCAGCGGCAAACTGCTGGGCAGCGAGCGCTATGTGCTGGAAGGCACCGGTGATGTCGAGCCGAGCGAGATCATGGAGAGCTTCATCTCGCAGTTCTATGAGGACGCCACCGACATCCCGCCCAACCTGGTGCTGCAACACGACCTGGACGAAGCCGCGATCCTCGAAGCCTGGCTGCGCCAGAAGCGCGGCGACAAGGTCCAACTCACCGTGCCACGCAGCGGTGAGAAGCGCGACTTGGTCGAACTGGTGGCGCGCAACGCCGCCGAGTGCGTCGAGCAGATGCGCGTACGCTGGCTGAGCGACGAGCAAAAGGCCGTCGCCGCGCTAACCGATTTGCAGGAGGCGCTGGCCCTGCCCGGCTGGCCGCAGCGCATCGAGTGTTACGACATCTCGCATGTCCAGGGCACCAACACGGTCGCCAGCATGGTCGTCTTCGAGCACGGCCTCGCCGCCAAGAAAGAGTACCGCCGCTTCGAGATCAAGACGGCCACCAACAACGACTTCCAGTCGATGCAGGAAGTGTTGCGCCGCCGGTTCCGCCGCGCCGGGCTGGAGCGTGCCGCGCAGGCCGCCCAGCAACCGGCCCCCAGCGACATCAACCTGGCCCCCTCGCTGGCCGCGCTGCAGGAGGAGGCCGCCCGCCAGGCGCCGCCGGTGGGCGAGACCGCGCCCAACACCCAGCTTGCCGCCGACGCCGAGGCGCGCACCGAGGAGATCGACACCACCACGGCTGCCTCTCAAGAGGCACCGCCCGCCGATGCCGCCGCCGCGACCGCCAACGCCATCAGCAGCAAGCAGGTCGCCAACTGGAGCGGCTGGGCCGTGCTGCCCGACCTGATCGTCATCGACGGCGGCAAGGGCCAGTTGTCGGCGGCGGTGGAGGTCATGGCCGAGGTCGGTCTGTCCGATCTGCCGATCATCGGCCTCGCCAAGCAGCAGGAAGAGGTGTTCAAGCCGGGCCAATCCCTGGGCCTGATGCTGCCCCGCGAAGGGGAGGCTCTCCACCTGCTGCAACGCATCCGCGATGAGGCCCACCGCTTCGCCATCGGCTACCACCGCAAACTGCGCTCCAAGCGCGCCTTCAAGGGCAAGCTGGACGAGATCCCCGGCATCGGCCCCAAGCGCAAAGCCGCCCTGCTCAAGCACTTCGGCTCGCTGAAGAAGATGCGCGAAGCCACCATCGAAGAACTGCTCGTCGTGCCCGGCATGGACCGCCGCGCCGCCGAGAAACTCAAAGAACTGCTGTAGCCGGTTGCCCCGGCCCGTGAACGGGCGACGGACATCAGGCCCGCCTGCGCGGCCTCTCTCCGGATTGGGCCGGCCCGCACAGGCAGGCTTCGTAGCGCCGGCCCGCCCGTTCACGGGCCGAACGATCACCCGTTCCGCCACAATTCCTCGATTCAACATCTTCACCTCGCGCATACCTTGTGCTATACTGCCTGTATAGAAGTCTCGCGCCGTCCGGTTGGCCCGGCGCGCGATCCAGATTTCTCCCCCTGATGGCCGGCAGCCGGTCCCATAGTAGCGGTTTGTGACGACCCGGTGCGTTCCACGGCGCACGGCCCGATTGCGTGTCGTGGTAGGAGGATGGCGCGAGTAGCCGGCACACCAGACCCACTTTCGTATTGCGGGAAGCATCAGGAAGGAAAGTTCTATGTTCAAGTCTCCTGTGCCTGAACGAGGGGGACAGTGGCGTGCGCTCGGCATCGTCGGGGCGCTCTTGCTCTTGCTGGCCGGCGCCTTGGGGGCGCTCCCCGGTGTCCTGGGGGCGCGGGTCGCCGCTATGCAAGCCGGTAGCCCGGCGGCGCAGACCGGGACCCCGATCTTCCAGCGCACTACGGGCCGGTCCCTCAAAAATGATGTCTCGCTCCCCCTGCGCCAGATCCCGCCGGCTAAGCGGATTCCTGTCCGCAGCCAGGAGAACGAGCGGATCCCCTTCCGCAACAACCGGCCCCTGCCCGCCGTCAAAGATGCGGTGTTGCAGAACTGGTTCCGGCTGGGCGCGGCGGCGATGCCCACCCCCAGCTTGAGCTTCGAGGGCAACACCAATCGCGGTGGCTTCACCCCGCCCGATACCAACGGCGACGTGGGCCCCAATCACTATGTCCAGACGGTCAACGTGGACCTGGCGGTCTGGAGCAAGGCCGGGACTCTGCTCTACGGCCCGGTGCCGGTCAATACGCTCTGGTACGGCTTCGGCGGCACCTGCGAATTCACCAACGACGGCGACCCGAATACGGTGTATGACCCGATTGCCGACCGCTGGGTCATCAGCCAGTTCGGCGTGCCGGGCGACGTGCGCGGCTACCACGAATGTATCGCCGTCTCTACATCCCCCGACCCGACCGGTAGCTATAACCGCTACGACTTCTTCCTCAGCCCGACTCTCTTCCACGACTATCCGCAACTGGGGGTCTGGCCGGACGGGTACTACGCCTCGTTCAACGTGTTCAACCCCGACAACACCTTCAACAGCGGCGCCTGGGTTGCCTTCGACCGCGATCAGATGCTGGCCGGGCAGCCCGCCGGGTTCCAGGAGTTCAATAGCCCCGAGGACGGCGGCATGATGCCGAGCGACCTGGACGGCACCGATCTGCCGCCGGCGGGCGCGCCCAACACCTTCGTCGAACCATTCGATCCGGCGGGGACGCTACGGCTCTGGAACTTCTACGTAGACTGGAACAACCCGGCCAACTCCCATGTCGGCGGCCCCGTTTCGGTCCCGGTGGCGGCCTGGAACCCCTACTGCCCCGGCAGCGATCAATGTGTGCCGCAGCCCGGCACGCCGCAGTTGCTCGACCCGGTGTCCGATGGCCGCATCATGCGCCGGCTGGCCTACCGCAACTTCGGCGGCGAGTTTCAATCCTGGGTCGCCAATTTCACCGTGAGCGGCGGCCCGCCCGCCGGTAACGGGATTGGCGGGGTGGCTGCCCCGCGCTGGTTCGAGTTGCGCAGCGCCGGCGCGTTTACGCCGACACTGTCCCAGGAAGGCACCTACGCGCCCGATTTCACCAACCGCTGGATGGCCAGCATCGCCCAGGACCGCGACGGCAACCTGGCGATGGGCTACAGCGTGTCCAGCAGCACCGTGTTCCCCGGCATTCGCTACACGGGCCGCCTGGCGAGCGATCCGCCGGGCACGCTGCCCCAGGGCGAGGTCAGCCTGGTCGACGGCGGCGGCTCGCAGACCGGCAGCAATCGCTGGGGCGATTTTACGAATATCGCCGTCGATCCGGTGGACGATTGCACCTTCTGGTACACCAACGAGTACTACCCGGTCACGTCGCCTAATCTCTGGCATACGCGCATCGGCACGTTCAAGTTCCCCACCTGCGGCAGCGGGGGCACGCCCACGCCCGTCACCACCACGCCCGTGCCCAGCGCCACGCCGCATGACACGCCGACCAGCACGCCCGGTCCCTCGGCCACGCCCACGCCCATTCCCATCGTAGCCTGCGCGGCGAACGCGTTTACCGGGGCGATCACCGGGGCCGACGCCCTCCAGACCGGCCAGATCCAGCCCGACCTCTATGCCAGCACCTGCGATGTACCCAAGGGCCCGCGGACCCTGCAAGATACCCAGCCGCGCCGTTACGACGCTTACACCTTCTACAATGCGACCGGCAGCGCCCAGTGCGTCACTATCCGGCTCACCACGCCCTGCGGCTACGACAACAACCAGGCCCTGACCAGCGCGGCCTACCTGGACAGCTTTAACCCCGCCACCATCACCCAGAATTACCTGGGCGACCTGGGCTACACCGCGCCCACGCTGACCGAATATCAGGTCACGGTGCCCGCCAACCGCGCCTATGTGGTCGTGGTGTCCGAGTACGGCGCGGACACCGGCTGCCCCAGCTACAGCCTCCAGGTCAGTTGCGGGGTGGCCGGCGGCACGCCCACACCCACCGTGACCAACACCCCCACTAACACCCCGACGCCGACGGCCACCGATACGCCGACTATCACGCCCACCCCGACAGCGACCGACACGCCCACGGTGACGCCGACGCCGACGGCCACCGACACGCCGCTCCCGACGCCGACGCCCTTCTGCGACATCACCTTTACCGATGTGCCCGTCGAGTACTGGGCCTACGGCTATATCAAGTGGGCTTTCTGCGGCGGCATCGTCAGCGGCTATGCCGACAACACCTTCCGGCCCGAGGCCAACGCCTCGCGCGGCCAGGTCGCCAAAATGGTCATGCTCGCCGGGCACTACGACCTGACGATCCCGCCGGGCGCGCCCCACTTCAGCGATGTGCCGCCGCAGAATGCCTTCTACACCTACATCGAAGCCGCCTACCGGCTCGGCGTCATCAGCGGCTACGACGACGGCACGTTCCATCCCTACGGCCTGATCTCGCGCGCCCAGTTGACCAAGATCGTCGTCGCGGCGCGGGGCTACACCCTGGAGAACCCGGCCACGCCGACCTTCAACGACGTACCGTCGACCTACTGGGCCTACCCCTATATCGAGACGGCTTTCACCCACCAGTTGATCGGCGGCTATACCTGCGGCAGCCCCGGCGAGCCGTGTCCGGGCCTTTATTTCCGGCCCGGCGCCCTGGCGACCCGCGCCCAGCTTAGCAAGATCCTGTTCCAGGCGTTTGCGGTGCCCGCGTCACAGCGGCTGACGCCTTAGCGCGCGGGGCGCCGGCTGTGAAACGCCGGCGCCTCTCACGTCTCATAGCAGTTTGTTACAGCCGGGTCCCGCGGGACCCGGCTGTTTTTG
>DASSGZ010000479.1:0-6889 GCA_035693165.1 Chloroflexia bacterium
TCAACTTCGCCGCCGGTGCCCGCACCCAGGGCGATCCGCGAGTGATGAACATTGTGGAGAAGGCCACCGCCTTCAAACTCCAGACCCGCGCCTTGCAAGAAGCCGAGATCGGCAACGTCGAAGCGGCCAGCCGCAATCTGCGCTCGGCAGCCACCCGCCTGCTCAACCTGGGCGAGACCGACCTGGCCGAGGCCGCCGAAAACGAAGCCCAGCAACTGGAGCAGCGCGGCCAGATGAGCTCGGCGGGCACCAAGAAACTGACCTTTGCCACCCGCAAGCTGGCCCTGGATGATGTTGTCGCGGCCACCACGCCCGCCACGCCACCGGCAGACGCGACGAGCGGCCCGGCGCCGGGCGCGCCTGAGCCGGGGCAGTAATAACGCATGAACCGTGGAGGCTTGACAATGAAGTCCGCCATCCAGCCGCGCTCCGCGAAGACCCGATAGCGCGCATGACCGAACCGCTCACGCGGCTGCGCACGGTCCTGGTGCCCCTGCTCAACGTCAGCGTCGCCCAGGATCTGCTCAGCCTGGCGGCCGGCCTGATCGCCGGCCCCGACAAGTTTCTACCACATCAAGCGCGCGTGCTGGTACTCGCCGTGGTCGCCGTGCCCGAGGGCCATCCGCCCAGCGAAGGCCGGAACATGGCGCGCGCCTACCGCGCCATGCTCGGCTACCTGCCGGCCACGATCCGGCCGCCCGGCGCGCCGCCGGGTACCCCGGACGAGCCGTCCGACCGCCCGGACATCGAGGTGCCCGTCGATACCTTGATCAAGGTCGCGCCCACGGTGCAGCAGGGCATCCGCGAAGCGGTGAGCAGCGAAGACGTGGATCTGTTGCTGTTGCACTGGAAGGGCTACAGCCACCGCGCGCGGCAGCATGTCTACGGCCGGATCCTCGACGACCTGGTGGAAAACCCGCCCTGCAACATGCTGCTGGCGCGCGGCAGCCGCTGGCAGACGCCGCGCCGGATTTTGCTGCCCCTGCGCGGGGGGCCGGCCGCCGAACTGGCCCTGGGGGTGGGGCTGAAGCTGGCGAGCCGCCTCCAGGTCGGCGTGACCGTGCTGCACGGCGTGCCGCGGGCCATGCCCGCCGAGGTGGGCCGGCGCCGCGGCGATGAGCCCTATCTCGATCTGCAGCGCTATCTCGAACACCACAGCGGGCGCGGCACCGCCGTGCCCATCGAGCAGGTGCTGACCCTCGCCACCGACGTGCCCGACCTGATCGCCGCGCGCGCCGAGGCCGAGGACCTGTTGATCCTGGGCCTGGGCGACCGCGGGCCCCACCAGCCGCTGGCCGGCAGCCCCGTGCTCGACAGCGCCCTGGCCGATGCCGAGCGCCCGGTGCTGCTGGCGCGGGCCGCCCGGCCCCTCGACCTGGCCGCGTATCATGCCCGCCTCAGCGCCCGCGAGGAAATCGCGCTCAGCGCCGAACAGTGGTTTGTCGAGAATACGTATCATCGCGACGAGTTTGCCGATACGGAGAAGTGGCTGGAAGTGCGCAACAACCGGCACGCCCATCTCAGCGTCGTCATCCCGACCCATAATGATGCCGCCCACCTGGGCTCGATGCTGGTCGGCCTGCGCCGGGGCCTCCAGCCGCAGCGCACGCCCCATACCGCCGGCGAGATCCTGGTTATCGACGCCGCCTCGGACGATGACACAGCCGCGGTCGCCGCGGGGTACCGCTTCCCGGTCCTGCGCATCCCGCCCGATCGCACGCGCCCCGGCTCACCCGGTCCCGCCGCCCAACTGGCCGCCGCGCTCAATATCGTGGCCGGGGACATCCTCGTCTGGATCGACCCGAAAGCGGGGCGCATGAACGCGAGTGCGATCCGCGCCCTCGCCGGCCCGTTGCTGCACGATCCCGGCGTGCTGTTGAGCAAGCCCTTCTGGCCCGAACCCGATAGCGAGGGCACGGGAGTCCCGGAGGGGCGGGTGCCGAACGCGCGCTTCGCCCCGATCCGGGTCACGGATCTCCTGGCGATGTCCGTGCCCGAACTGGCGGCGCTACCCCTCTATAGCTGGCTACGGGCGTTCTATCCCCGGCTGGGGGCGGTCTTGAACCCCCTCGGCAGCACCTTTGCCGCCCGCGTGAGCCTCCTGCGCGATGTCTTACCCGGCTTGCAGGCCACAGAGGATGCGCTGGGCGGCGACGACGCGCGCAGTGCCACGATCGGCCCGGCCACGGCCTTTGCCGCCGGCATGCTGCTGGAAACGGCCGCGCTGCACAGCAGCCGCGCCATCGCCCAGGTGGAAATGACGGGCAGCCGGCGCGGGCCGCGCGGGTCCCAGGTCGCCAATCGCGATACGCGCCGGTTGCGCCAGGTGGCCGAGTTGCTGGCCCTGTTTGCCACCCGCCACGATGCCATCCAGCGGCAGGCCGCCCTGCAGGAGATCCGCGGGCGCATCCTCAACGCCACGGCCTGAATCGGGCCTGTTGGCATATCTCTTGCACAACACACCGGCTACAGACAGCAGCGCGCAATGCTACCCGCATCGCCCTGGGGGCGCCCCACCGACGAACCTGGGGCTGCCCCGCTGCCGAACGTACAAGGAGAGAGGGATCAGAGATGCCGAGAGGACGTAAGAGCAGCGCGCAGACTTCCCAGCCCCCGCCCGCGGTCGACGTGAGCGGCATTGGCCTGGACCCCGAAGCCGAAGCCACCGCGAAAGCCGAACGCGAGAGCCCGGAAGGCGAGGCCCTGTTCCAGGAATTGAAGCGCATGGAAGAGGCGGCGCACACCGGCGCAGACCTGGCCACCATTGTCGATGGTGCGCCCACCACCGCTGCGGCCGCCGCCCCTGCGCCCCCGGTCGCCGTGGTCGCCGAGGACGACGACGAGGAGGAGTCGGAACCCTGGGTCGATGAAGAAGAGGCGTTACGCCATATCGACCCGGCGTATGTGACCGACCCGGTCCGGCTCTATTTACGCGAGATCAGCCGGGCGCCGCTCTTGAGCAGCCAGCAGGAGTTCGCCCTCGCCCGCGCCATCAACGAAGGCGATTTCGAAGCCACGCAGAAGTTCGTGCTGGCGAACCTGCGCCTGGTCGTCAGCATCGCCAAGAAGTACGTGGGCCGCGGCTTGACCCTGCTCGACCTGATCCAGGAAGGCAACATGGGCCTGCTGCGCGCCGTGCACAAGTTCGACCCGGAGCGCGGCTTCAAGTTCTCCACCTATGCGACCTGGTGGATCCGCCAGGCCATCCTGCGCGCCATCTCGGAACAGTCGCGCACCATTCGCCTGCCCGCTCATATCGGCGAGGCGATGGGTCGCGTCGCCCAGGTCTCGCAGGACCTGCACCAGAAGTTGGGCCGCACGCCTAAAGCCGAGGAGATCGGCAAGGAGTTGGGCATTGAGGGCAGCCGCGTGCGCGAGATTCTGCGCGCCGCGCAGACGCCGGTGTCGCTGGAGGCGCCGGTGGGCGACGAGTCGGAGGAAAACCAGTTGCGCGACTTTGTGCGCGACGAGACCAGCGCCGCGCCCGAGGAGATGGCCGCGCAAACGCTGCTGAAGCAGGAAATGTCGGATGTGCTCGACGACGTGCTAACCGAGCGCGAGCGCATTGTGCTGCAACTGCGCTTCGGCCTGGGCAACGGGCACCAGTACCCGCTGGAGAAAGTGGGCGAGCACCTGGGCGTCACGCGCGAGCGCGTCCGCCAGATCGAGGCCGAGGCCCTGCGCAAACTGCGCTCCCCCCGCCTCACCGAGCGCTTCCGCGACTTCCTCTAGCATCATCCATCAGGATATAAAAGGGCCGCCAGTAAAACACTGGCGGCCCTTTTAGACACTCAGCACTCAGCACTCGGTACTCAGCACTCGTCTCGGTAGCGCGTAGGGGATTCGAACCCCTGATCTCATCCTTGAAAGGGATGCGTCCTAGGCCACTAGACGAACGCGCCATGCAAACTGCCCTATTATACCAGAAGCTCCCCCCGGCGCGCAAGGACGGCAGGCCGAGTCAACGCACGATTACGGCTAAATGCGTAGGCCCCCCGCCTTGCGGCGGGGACCGGGGCCGGGTGGCACCCGGCAACGGCAGGACGAAGCAGAGCGACTACCGGTCGGATCGCCGGTGGTGGCGGCGGGCCTCGGGACCGGTTTCCCTGCCGGCGGCGGGTTGGAGGGCGCCGTTGCCGCCGTTGCCGTTGGCGGGCGGCAGGCTCGGCTCGCTGGGCGGCGCCGGAGCGGCCCCATCGGGCATCTCGCGATGAGGCCGGCTGCGCTCCTGCTCACGGGCCATCTGGGCCAGTTCCATGGTGAAGATGCGCCGGGCCATGGCGACTACGGTGGCATAGGCCGAGTCCATGCCCAGGTAGGCCAGGCTGGCCGCGCCCAGGTTCTTGCCGCGCGTGTAGGGCGTGTCCGAGGCATAGTGCAAGATACCCAGGTCGAACGGCAGCCGGGTGAAGTTGATATGCTCGCCGGAGGGGTGGCGGGTGGGATAGGTACTTTCGTACAGCGCGTCCAGGTAGGGGCCGGCCTCCATCTCGACCACCGTGTAGTTCTCGCGGTAGTAGAATTCGAGATACTGGCGGTTTTGCAGATAGGTGCCCTTCACGGTGACAGCCTTCTGGTTGTCGAGCACCGAGCCGTAGATCAGGTAGGGCTGCAGATCGGCGGCGGTGAAGCAGTTGTTCAGCCAGTAGGTATTCTGCGAATGCTCGTCAAACACCGAGTCGGCGATCATCACGTCGCCGATGCGCCCGTTAAGGGTGGCCGCCTTGCCCAGGATATAGACGCCGCGGAATTCTTCCAGGCTCTCGGCGATCTGCAAAAAGATGTGGTAGGCCGCCAGACCCAGCGGATAATCGATGTTGATGATCACCGCGCGGCTCTGGCGCAGCAGATCGGCGTTGACCTGCGGCAGCCGGGGGTCGAAATCCTCCGGGTGCAGCTTGCTGAGTTCGATGATCTGCGTGTCGATGGGCAAACCGACCCGGCTCGCCACCTGGAAGATGCCGCGCTCGTGTTCGGCGGCCAGGCGTTCGGCACGCTCGGTCTCGGTTTCCGGGTGCCGCGCGTGATACTTGCGCATCGCGTAATAGAAGAAGTTCTGCATGTTGGCGCGTGTCTCGCCGCGCCGCAACAGATCGTACTCGTGGATCAGCTCGGGGTCGCCCGAGGGGCCGATAAACTGCTCGATGCGCGGACGCAGGAGCCCCACCTGGCCCGACAGCAGGTTGATCAGGCTATGGGTGTTGCTGGAGACGAAGTAGACCGGGCGGTGTTCCAGGTGTAGTTCGTGCAGGTGCGTGCCGATGGGCGCCCACCAGCGGTTCGTCGCCTTGGCATAGCCGACATAGGAACCGCCCAGCATGCGCAGAGTCAGGCTCAACTCGCGCTCGGCAACCGTCAGCAGGTGATCCCAGATCTGGTCGCCCCAGACAGACTCCAGCCGGGCCCAATCTTCGTGCGACATGCGCAGCCGGCTCTGGATCACCTTGACCATCTCGCGATACAGCGGAGAGGCCGCGGTTTGCCCAGCCTTGATTAACTCGATGGTGCTGGGTTCCTCGTTCAGCAGCAGGTGCAGCTTGTTCCACTCGATCTGGAAGCCGGTGAGCGTGGGCACCAGGTCGTCGACATCAGACGCGCTGTTGACGTACACAGCCATCGTGTCTTGCTGGTCGAAGAACCAGTGGCGGCGGCGACCGGGCGCATGGACACTTTCCCACTCCTCGACGCGATAGCCGGCCCGGTGGAATACGGCCGCCGATTGGCCCAGCAAAATGTGCCGCACGTGCATAATGGCATTCGGCAACCGCTGCACGCAATACATGAGCGCCGACATATCGGGTTCGGGCGCGGCGGCATTGACATGCAGGCTGGAGTCCGCGCCGACATGGGCCTGCACCAGGGCCTTGACCTTGATCTCGCCGGATGAGCGCAGCATGGTGTTGTACGTGCGGATATACAACTCGACATCCTGCTTGCCGGCCTGGTGCACGTCGGAATGGAACTGGACGCTGTCGTGTGCGTCCTGTTCGGAGCTAAACGACCGGGATCCACTAGCCGGGGAGTCGGTGAAACGCGAAGACTCCTTATCCATGGGGTCTCCTTTCCGGTGGCGGCATTGCCACATAATGCATTTGTCACATCCATCAAATCTAGTTCCAGCTATTGTATTGCAAGCCTCTGGCCCCGTCAAGATGGAGCCCCTTGACCCAGGGCAAATGTCCCGCCCCTGATCGGCTGCGCGACCGGGCCGCGGTGTAACGCCCCCCTGACCGGGCACGTAGTCTATAGCGATGAACATGACAGGGGCGCCACATTCGGCCCCCGGTATCCTGCAGATACACAGGCGTCATCGGGACGCCCGGTCGTTATGGAAGGAGCAACTATCATGGTTTCGACGAAGCATCTCTATCGGGACGAGCGCAACAAGATGCTCGGCGGGGTTTGCGCGGGGCTGGCCGAGTACTTCGGCGTCGATGTAACGCTGGTGCGCCTCGGCGTGGTGGTGCTGGGCCTGGCGGCCCACGTCTTCACCCTCGCCGCCTACCTGATCCTGTGGGCCGTGATGCCGCCCAAGCCGATGGGGCAGTAATCGCCAGCGACCATCACGAACGACGCCAACAATTTTCGCGCGTCCGACCGGGAGCGGCGGCGCGCGGCCCCCTGGGGCATTCGCTGATAAGGAGTTATTACGATGAACACGACGAAACGGCTGTACCGCGACGAGTCCAACAAGATGCTGGGTGGTGTCTGCGCCGGACTGGCCGAGTACTTCGGCATCGACGTGACGCTGGTCCGCATCGGGTTCGTGCTGGTGGGCCTGCTGACCCATGTCTTCACGCCGTTCTGGTATCTGATCCTCTGGGCCATCATGCCGCCTAAGACGGCTGAGCAGTAAGCCGGCCGCCATGGCGGTGTGGGGGCGGGGGGG
>DASSGZ010000480.1:0-2726 GCA_035693165.1 Chloroflexia bacterium
ACTTTGCCGCCGACGAAGCCGTCCCAGCGCGCGGCGCGGGCGATGGGGCCTTTGTTCGGCCAATTGCCGCCCACCCAGATCGGGATGCGCGGGGTCTGCACCGGGCGCGGCTGGAAGGTGACGTTGTGGACCTGGAAGTGGGCGCCCTGGTAGCTGAAGGGCGCGCCGCTCCAGAGGCCGGCCAGCACATCGAGCGCCTCGTCGAGCCGCGCGGCGCGCGCCTTGCCATCCGTTACCTCGCCCACCGCGCCGAAGCCGGGGTCGCTCACGTCGCCCAGGCCCACGCCGAGCGTGAGGCGCCCGCCCGACAGGTGGTCGAGCGTGACGGTTTCGCGGGCCACCTTCCAGGGCCGCCGCCGGGCCAGGGGCGTGACGGTGGTGCCCAGGCGCACGCGCCGGGTGTTCACCGCCATCGCCGCCAAGGCCACCCAGGGGTCGTAGGTGGGGGCGGCGGGGCCGCTCCAGTGGACGATATAGTCTTCGAGAAAGACGCCGTCCCAGCCGGTGGCCTCGGCCAGCGCGGCCAGGCCGGCCAGGGTGCGCGCGTCCCCGGCAAAGTCGGCGTTCGAGAGTTCGAGTCCGTACTGCATACGCCCTCCCGCTCGCTCCGGTCCATCAGCGGCCGGCCCGGTGCGGGCCGGTTGGAAACCGGCCCACGTCCGCCCCCGCGCGATCAATACTCCTCGTACGTGCCCTGGCGGTCGAAGTCGGGCGTCCGCTCGGCGGTGGCGGCGGCGGAGAGGGTGAACGCCGAGATCAGGCAGAGGACGAGCCCGCCGAAGGTCTGCAACAGGGCGGTGGTGGTGCCGGCCTGGGTGAGGCGGAAGAAGACGGTGAGGATGCCCAGGACGATGTTGTACAGCCCGGCCAGGAACAGGACCACGCTATAGAAGCGCCACTGCGGCCCGCCGCGCACCACGCCGCCGGCCGCGGCCAGCATGCCGAAGCTGATCAGGCAGAGCAGCAGCCCGAACAGGCCCATGCCCGCGTTGCCGAACTCGTTGAGCGGGGTGGTAGCGAAAAAGGCGGTGGACGAGCTCAGGGCCATGACGAGGAACCCGAGCAGAAACAGGCTGCCGCTATAAATACGCTGCATATGGGCCTCCGCGGGGCAGGCGCCGCCGCTCATGTACCGGGGCTATCGGCGGACCACTGCCGCATCCGGGCTCTATTATACCCCGGCGGCGCCGCCGACGCTAGCAAGGGCGGCATCCGCGCGCCCGGCCCACCTAACCCCCCAACCCCCCTTCCGGCGGCGGGCAGGGGGGCGACGGCCATTGCACAGGAAAGGCAACTCCCCGCGCCGCCGCGGGAAGGGCGAAAAGGCGACTCCCCTCTCCGGGGCGGAGAGGGGCCGGGGGTGAGGTTGCCCGCGCGGAGATCAATGGACGAGGGTCGCGGTATCCCCGGCGGGGATCGCCGCCGCGCCCCCGGCCCCCGCGTCCATGGCGCGCGCCGCGAGCGCCAGGGCCGCCTGATAGGCGTCTTCGGCGCTGAATTCGACCAGTTCGCAATCGGTGACGGCGCGGATCGTGTGGCCCGGCGGGATGTAATAGGCGGCGCCCGCGTGCACCAGTTCGTCATGATCGGCGTAGATGATGCGCATGGTGCCGCGCAGCATGTAGCCCCAGTGCGGGCAGGGGCACTGGCCGTCCGCGGCGTCCGCGAACAGCCCGGCATCGGTCCACTTGGCCGGCAAGGACTGGAAGACGACGTGCACCGGCCCCCACGTCGCTTCCCGGCTCAACAACGATCCTTCGTCCAACGAGAGGGGCAGTTCGTGTCTGACGGCGTGCATAAGGGGCGCTCCTTTCCGGCATACCTACAACCATTCCGGCATAGACGCAGCGTTCCCGAATCCGGCCTTGGGTGCCTCCTACAGCAACCCGCATGCCGCCGTGAGCGGTCCGTGGTCCGTGGTCCGTGGTCAGTAGACCGTCACCCTGGGAACCGTCATTCTGAGCGGAGCGAAGAATCTCCGTCTCGTTCGGGGTGACGCCGAGACTCTTCGCTGCGCTCAGAGTGACAAGGCCGGTGACGCCGACACTCTTCGCTGCGCTCAGAGTGACAAGGCCGGCGGCACGGAGACTCTTCGCTGCGCTCAGAGTGACAAGGCCGGCGGCGCCGAGACTCTTCGCTCCGCTCAGAGTGACAAGGCGGTGACGCCCGTCTCCTGACGGCTGACCACGGACCACTCGTTTACACCCTGCGTGCGCTGTGTTAGAATAGCGGGAGAGCGGGCCGCCTGGGCCGGGCGGCAGGGGAGGCAGGGGCATGAAAGTCGTGGCACAGGCCGGGGTGGTGGCGCCCGGCGCGCGGGCCCGTCCGGTGGGCGGCCTGGGCTTTGATTGGGCGAGCGTGATCCTCGCGAACTGGATGATCGGCGGGCTGTACCTGGACGGTTGGGCGCATACGCACCAGGCCGGCCTGGAGACGTTCTTCACGCCCTGGCACGCCGTGCTCTATGCGGGCTTCCTGGCCCAGGCCGGGCTGCTGGCGGGCACGCTGCTGCTCAACCGCCAGCGCGGGCGCCCCTGGAGCACGGCCATGCCCGAGGGCTATGTGCCCTCGCTGCTGGGCGCGGGCATCTTCCTGCTCGGCGGCCTCGGCGATATGGTCTGGCACACCGTCTTCGGCATCGAGGTGAACATCGACGCCCTGCTCAGCCCGACGCACCTGGCGCTGGCCTTCGGCGGGGCGCTGATGCTGCTCGGCCCGCTGCGGGC
>DASSGZ010000481.1:0-11973 GCA_035693165.1 Chloroflexia bacterium
CGTAGCGGCGCAATTTATTGCGCCCGGCGCCCTGCGCGTCACGATCCGGTTTTATGAATTACGGCCCTGTAACGGCGCAATTTATTGCGCCTGCCGCCCTGCGCGTCACGATCCGGTTTACGGTGGCTTCCCCGGCTTCCCCATCAACGCGATAGACTACTTGTAGCGCGGCTTGCCGTGCTTGCCCGCGGGGCGGCCCTTGTGCATGGCGCGGTGGTGGCCGCCGGGGAAGCCGCGGGGCGGGCCGCCGGGGCGGGGCGGGCGGGCCGGTAGTTCGCCCTGCGCCACGGCTACTTGCACGCGCTGGCCCTTGATCGTCGTGTGCGACAGGGCGCGTATGACCCGTTCCCGGTCGGCGGCGGGCACCTCGACAAAGGCCGTGGTGTCGTAGATGTCGATGGCGCCGATGGCCCGCCCCGGAATGCCCGCCTCGTTGGCAATGGCGCCGACGATGTCGCCGGGACGCACGCCCGCCTGCCGCCCCACGTTCAGGAACAGGCGGGCCATGCCCGGCTCCACGCCGTCGCTGGTGTTGCTGACCTCCACCACCTCGGTCAGCGGCCGGTCGCCCGCGCTCGCCATGTTTGCCGCCGCCGCGGCGATCTCGGCCAGGTCGAACTCCTCGGCCAGCTCCGTCACCAGGTCCAGGTAGGGCGTGAGGTTGCCCTGGGTGATACGTTCGCGCAATGTCGCCTTCAACGCCTCGCGGCGGCGGGCCTCCACGTCGGCCAGCGTGGGCAGGCGCAGCGGGTTGATCTTCTGGCCGATGATGCGCTGGATGATGCGCAGCAGGCGGATCTCGTTGGGCTGCACGAAGGTGATCGCCTTGCCCGTCTTGCCCGCCCGCCCGGTGCGCCCGATGCGGTGGACATACGCTTCAGCGTCCTCGGGGATGGCGTAGTTGAACACATGGGTCACGCCGCTGATGTCGAGGCCGCGCGCCGCCACGTCGGTGGCGACCAGTAGCTCGACCTGGTTGCTGCGGAAGCGATTCATCACCCGGTCGCGTTGTACCTGGTTCAGGTCGCCGTGCAGCGTCTCGGCGTCGAAGCCGCGCGATTGCAACGCCTCGCCCAATTCGTCCACGTCGCGCTTGGTGCGGGCGAAAATGATGGCCGATTCCGGTTCGTCATGGTCGAGGATGCGCGTCAGCGAGTCGAGCCGGTTCCGCGGCGTGACCTCGACATAGTATTGCTCGATGGCCGGGATGGTCAGTTCGGTCGGGGCGATGGTGACGCGCACCGGGTCGTGCAGGTACTTCTGGGCCAGCGCGGCGATGCGCGGCGGGATCGTCGCCGAGAACAGCGCCGTCTGGCGGGTTTCGGGCACAGTATCCAGGATGCTCTCGATGTCTTCGATGAAGCCCATATCGAGCATCTCGTCGGCTTCGTCGAGGATCACATACTTGACGTTAGTCAGATCCAGCGTGCCGCGCCGCAGGTGATCGAGCAACCGGCCCGGCGTGCCGATGACCACCTGGACTCCCCGCGCCAGGACATGCAACTGGCGTTGGATGGGTTGCCCGCCGTAAACGGGCAGCACGCTGAGACCCTTGGAGCGGCCCAGGCGGTGCGTGGCCTCGGCCACCTGCACGGCGAGTTCGCGCGTCGGCGCCATGATCAGGGCCTGCACGTGGCGGTCGTCGGGGTCCACACACTCGACAATCGGGATAGCGAAAGCGGCCGTCTTGCCCGTGCCGGTCTGCGCCTGGGCGATCACATCCCGGCCCTCGATCAGCAGCCGGATGGTCTGCTCCTGGATGGGCGTGGGTTCCTCATAGCCCAGCTCGGCCACCGTTTCGAGCACGCCGGGGCTTAATTGTAAATCGGCAAAACTACTTGCCATGCCTGTTTCTCCTTATCCAGATCCGCGCGCCGGGGACGTTTCCTGCCCATAAGCCGTGGATTCTTTGTTCACTTACCAGATAGATATAACTATAGTGCGGCCCGGAATGTGCTGAATCGCCTTTAGCGTGCTGCCTCCCCTTGCCCGACGGGGCGCACAGAACCCCGGAGCGCGTAAAACCGTCCCATACCGGCGGCATCGCCTTGATTCGGCAGCCCGGCTCCGCTATATTACAGAGATAGCCACGGGTGCAACCGGGCACCCGCAGACAGGAGCCCGCCATGCGCCGCCGAATCCCACTCTTTTTGCTCATCTTATGCCTGCTCACGGCCTGCAACCCCTTTGCTGGCCCTGAACCCGCGCCCTCCCCAACGCCCATCCCGCCCACGGCGACGGCTGTCGCGGCAGTGCCTACGGACACCACCGCTCCGGCCACGCCGGTCGCCTCGGCGACGGATACCGCGCTTCCCAGCAACCCGACGGCGACCGAACCCGCCCCCACGGAGGCAGCCACTGCGGAAGCCACCACCGCCGCGGAAGCGACGGGCACTCCGGCCACGCCGGTGGCCGCGGCCACCATCCCGCCGGCCCTGGAGCAGCAGATCACCAAGATCGAGTCCGAAGCCGCCACGGTGCGGGGCCTGAAGCCCAAAACCGATGTGCCCGAGTATTTCGTCTCCTCGGACCAGATCAAGGAGAACCTGAAGCAAGAAATAGCCCAGGACTACCCGCGCGATCAGGCCCGCCGCGATACTCTGGAACTCTGGCTGATGCGCTTTATCGACGACCAATCGCTCGATCTCTTGCAGATCCAGGTCGATCTGCTCGGTGAGCAAGTGCTGGGTTACTATGACCAGGATAAAAAAGCTCTATTTGTGCGCAACGACCAGCAGCCGTTAAGCCCCCTGGCCCAGGATGTCCTGGCGCACGAGTTTGTGCATAGCCTACAAGATGAATATTACGATCTGAACAAGTTACGGCCCCGCAACAGCCATAATGGTGACCGCGATACTGCAGTCACCTCCTTGATCGAGGGCGACGCGAGGGTCTCTGATATCCTGTTCGCGCAAAAGTACATGAGCCAGGCCGAGTTCCAGGAATTGCTCAAAGAGGACTCCAGCGGCTCGACCAAGGTGCTCGACCAGGTGCCGCTCTACATCCGCGAGAGCCTGCAATTCCCCTATGACCAGGGCGTGAAATTCGTCCTGGCTCTGTACCAGAGCGGCGGCTTCCCGCGCATCAATAAAGCGTTTCAGGATCCGCCCACCTCCACCGAGCAGATTCTGCACCCGGAAAAGTACCTGAATAGCCCGCGCGACGTGGCGAAAGCCGTCGATCTGGTGCCGCTCACCGATACGCTGGGCGCGGGCTGGACGATGCAGGACACCAACACGCTGGGCGAGTTCGACCTGGACGCGCTGTTGCGCACCAATAACGTGACCGACCCGGAGGCGGCCGCCGGGTGGGGCGGGGCGCGCTATGCGCTCTACCAGGGCAACGGCGGCGCCGTGGTCCTCCTGACGACCCGCTGGGACACGGCGAAAGATGCCGGTGAGTTCAACGCGGCGCTGACCGAGAGCCTGAGCAAAGCCACGAAGGACGGCGCGATCTGGAACGACAACGGGCGCTTCATCGGCATCACCCACACCGGCGACCAGGTGACGATGCTAAGCGGGACCGAGCAGGCCGCGGTCGAGCGCGCCCTGGCGGCCGTCAAGTAGCGGGGACGTGCGCCGCCAGATACGCGGCCAGGGTGCCAATGGACTCCAGGCTCTCCAGCCCCAGGTCGTCGGCGGCCAGGTCCAGGCCGTAGTCGCGCTCGATGGCCGCCAGCAGGGTCATGCCGCTGAACGAGTCGAGGTTCAGTTCCGGGCCGAACAGGCGGGTACTGTCGGGTAGCGCGGCCACATCCGCGGGCGGGCGCTCCAGCACCGCAGCGAGCAGGTCGCGCACGACCCGGCCCCAATCGCGGGTGTTGCTCATCGCGCCTCCCCCAGCCCCTGCGCGTCTATGGTCAGCCAGGCCGGGTAGGCGGGCAGCGGTGGGTCGGTGGGCCGCCGGTAGACGGTGGCTCCGGCAGTGGCCGGGCCGGGCGGCGAAGGTGCCGCCGTGGCGTGGAAGCTGAGTGAGCGGAGCAGGATCGCCATCTGCCGGTTCTGTGGGTTGGCCCGGTAGAGCGCGTCCAGCGCCGGCACGCCGGCGGCCCCCGCCAACCCCAGCAGCAGCCGCAGCAACGCGCCGGGGATGCCGCGCCCCTCTACCCGGCACGACAGCATCAGCAACTCTACCAGCCAGGCGCCGTCTGCCGCCCGGTCCACCAGCGCCGCCCCGATCAGCCCGTAGTCGCCGAAGCGGTCGCGCAGCCGGGCCACCGGCACCAGGTAGCGCGGGTCATGCACCCGGCGCGCGGTTTCCTCCGGCGGGTAGCGGTAGCCCGTGCTGTTAAGCTGGTTAGTGCGCGCCACGAGTTCGTCCAGGCGCGGCAAATCCGCCAAGGTGGCCGGGCGCACCTCCAGCACCATGGCGCACGACTCCAGGAAGCGGGCGCGGTCCCCGGCGAAGTCGCGCTCGGCGGCACGGCGGGAGGCTTCCTCCTGGTAGAGGCGCGTGCGCGCCGCCGCCTCGGCGGTGCCCGGCCCCCCGGCAAACTCGGGCCGGGCGGCCAGCGCGGGCAGGTCCTCCGGCGCCAGCACCAGCACTTCGGGCAGCACGGCGGCCACGGCGGCGCGCTCGAACGGGCTGTCGTCCACGAAGGCCAGGCTGTCCAGGCCGATGTTCAACTCTTTGGCAATGCGGCGCAGGGCGACATCCTTCGGCTCCCAGCCCACCTGCGGCGCCACGAAGCGCCCGGCCAGCACGGGCAAGGCCAGCAGGCGCGCGCCCGCTGCCGGATCGTTGCGGCTGGCGACGCTCTGCACGATGCCGCGGCGCGATAGCTCGTCCATCAGCGCCAGGGCCGCCGGGCGCGGCTGCGGTTGGGCGCCCTCCGCCTGCACGCCCGCCCACAGCGTCTCGTCCAGGTCCCAGACCAGGCACTTGATCAGGCGCGGACTCGCGGGGGCGGCGGGATGACCGGGCGCGTCTAGCGCGGACAACTGGGGCCTCCCTCGCCCTCGCCGCTGCCCCGGTGGATCAGTTGCAGGCGTTCGCGGGCCGGACGCAACGTCTCACGGATGGTGTCGACGATGGCATCGGTGTCCATGTCGCCGCAGGAGAAGATGTCGAAGGCGGCAAAGCCTTCCTCGGGCCAGGTATGCACGCTCAGGTGCGACTCGGCCAGCAGCAGAAAGCCGGTGACGCCGCACGGGGCAAAGGGGTGGAAATAGCCGTGCAGGATCGTCGCCCCCCCGGCCAGCGCGGCGCGGTGCAGCAGATCCTCCAGCGGCCCGACGCGCTCCAGAAGCTTGGCGTCGTCCACCCAGATATCGTAGAGCACATGACGATTACGCATTGGTTAACGGCAACTTCATAGTTAAGTGTTCGGCTTCAAAGCCGGCTTTCTTGTAGAGCAGGCGCATCGGCGTGTTGTGCACATGCACCTTGCCGGTGATCTCCAGCATACCGGCCTCTTGAGCATAGCCAATGCCATAGTTAAACAGCGCCTCGGCCAGGGCGGCGTGGTCGGGCGCGGCGTCGTCCACCGCCAGGCTGCGGAAGGTGGCGTAGTGCTCGTTGGTCAGGAAGTTCGTGTTGAAGGTGGCCCAGAGCCAGCCCAGCACCTGCCCGGCGCGGACCAGCACGAACATGCCCGGCTCGCCGCGCTCCAGCGCCTTGCGCAGCTTCTTCTCGTGAACCGCCGGGTCGGTGACGGCGTCGCGCGGGAACGAGATGCGGGCGATAGCGATCTCGAAGGCGACCAGCGCCGGCAGGTCGGCCTCCTGGGCCGGGCGGATGACGGCCGGTCCCTCCGGCGCGGGTACCTCGACCGGCGCGGGCGGAGACGGCACGGGCGGCCCGGCGGGGGCGGGCGCGGCGGGGCGCGGGTCGCGCTTCTTGCTCATGAGTCCACCGCCTCGCGCGACTCCAGCAGGAACAGCACCGAGCCGCAGCGCGGGCAGCCCGCCGCCTTCAGTTGCTCGATGCTCGGCGCGGCGGCATCGGGTGCCTGGCCTATGCGCAGCTTGGTGCCGCAGCCCATGCAGCGGTACACGCGCACCGTGGGGTTCATCTCGCCGGTATAGAGCGGCCCGCTGAACTGGCCCGTGACCTTGGGCCGGCTGCCCGGCGAGGTTTGCAGGCGGATCATCTGGCTCACCCCGGCCAGGATGCCCGCGCCGCGATACTCGTTGAAGTCGGGAATGAGTTCGGCAATCGCCAGGCCCATCGCCGCCAGCGAACCTTGCAGCGCCGCCTGCTCGGCGGGCGGGCGGTGGCCGAAGGAGAGGAAGATCTGGCGGCCCTGCTCCGGCACCAGCGCGCTCACCGCCCGTGAGACGAACAAATCCAGCCCAGCAGCGGTATACGGCGGGTCGGTCACGACGGTGTCGAAGGCGTTGAGCAGGCCCTCCGGCAGCGGATCGCGCAGGTTGTGCTCGACGGTCTCGATCTCCAGTCCGGCCTCCTCGGCACAGGCGCGTAGATGGGCCAGGATGCGCGGGTCGGTATCGACCACACAGAGGCGCCGCGTCATCCGCCCGCCGCCCTGCGGGCTGAGCAACTGCCCCACCAGCCCGATGGCGAGGCTCACCGAGTCGTCATCGCCCAGCAGCAGCACGGCCTTGCCCGCCAGCGCGCCCTGCGTCTGCATATAGAGCACCCGGCGCAGGTTCGTCTCCGGCGTGCAATGGCTCTGGTCCAGCGCCACGTCCACCGTGGGGTTGGCGGCGAACCACGTCTCCAGTTGGGCCAGCACGCCCTCCCACTCGCTGCCCGCCACCACGTGCCGCCCCTGGCACAGCGGGCAGAGGAAGCCCTGCCCCACCCAGCCCCAGGCGCCTTCCACCAGCACCAGCCCCTGCGGCGACAGGCGGATATACGGCCCCGGCTGCACCAGCCCGGCCTTCTCCAGTTCGCGCCGGATCGCCGTGACCACCGGGATCGGCAGGCGCGTCTGGCGGGCCAGGTCCTTGCCGGTCAGCCCGCCGCTGCGGTGGATAGTCCGCAGCACAGCCTCGATTCCCGCCGCGCCCTCGCGCAGCCGCGTGCGCGCCGCCAGGTCGCTGAGCAGTGTGTTCGCCCCGCCCGCGCCGGGCGCCGGCTCTTTGTTGTCACCCACTACCAATGGATCATTCCCCACATATCTGCAAAATCCCTCGCCGCCCGCGGCACACCACGGGCAGCATAGATCACCATTATACCATACGCCTGTTTGGGGAACCGCGGCGTCTGCGCGCGCATGGCTATCGGGCTGTAGGGGCCGGCTTGCGTGCCGGCCCCGGCGCGGCTACTTGCGCTTCTTGTTCTTCTTGCGCGAGTCCTTCGTCATTTTGCGCTTAGACCTGGCCTTATCGCCAGCCGACGCCCCGCCCGCGCCTGTCGCCGCCGTGGCCGAGGGCCGGAAGGGCTTGATGGGCGCGGGCGGGGCTATCCCGAACTGCTCCTGCATACGGCGCACCCGCAACGGGTCGGCAAGTGGCCTCTCCGGATCGCGGCCCACTTCCTCCGGGGTCTTCAGGCCGAACTCAATCTGCACATCGTCCCAGGTCGCCATCATCGGATCGACCTGGCCGACCCTGAAGACCTGCTCTATCAGCGGGAGTGTTTCGGTGGCTTTGAGCCGCATCAATTCGGAGATAAGGAAGCCGTTCAAGTCCTCGTCGTTGGTCGCGTAGGCTTCTAACTGGCGCACGATTGGGACAAGGGCCGCGTCCCGCGCGTCCGGATACTGCTCGGCAATCTTGCCCAGCGCGGTAAGCGCGGACATGCGCCCATAGATACCCTGGCTGTCGTCGGCCAGCAAGGCGCTCAGCGCGGGAATCGCCGCCGGGCCGATCATCGCGTACACATCCGGCAGCTCTTCCAGGGTCGAGTCGTCAAGCCGATCCTCATCCCCGGTCGTCAGCAGGGTCAGCAGCGGATCGATGGCCGCCTCCGCCCGCAACTGGCCCAGCGCCCGCCAGGCGTGCAGCGGCGCCCACACCTCCGGCGAATCCGTGTCGGCCTCATTCAGATCGGCATCGGTTGTCATCCGAATCAGGTCGGGCACGTGCTGCGGGCCAAGCTGAAACATCGCCACATAATCCGGCCATTCCGCCCGCTGCTGGAACCCCGGATCGCCATACGTGAGCAGCCGATCCAGCGGCGGCGGGTAATTTGCGTCGGTAAGTGTATAGCCTGCTGGCCGCTACCTTGATGCGCAGATCGCTGGCGTACACCCGGCATGGGCCACCGCGGAACTGGGCGCGCAGCTCGGCGGCAATATTGAGGGTAAGGGTATTGTGCTGTTCGCTGGCCCCGGCCAGGGCATAAATTTCCCCCGCAAGGTACTCGCTCTTATACTCCGCCGTGCGTTCCAGGTCGAGATATTCTGCCGGGGTATAGTAGGGCTTGGGTTGCGAAACCATTGCCGGCTCCTTTACTGCTCACAGACGTGTCTATTATACCACACACCGGCGCTGGACCCGGTGGCGCAAGTGGCAAGGCCCGGCGCGCACAGGCCGGCCCGGCTGAGCCTGACGCCTGCCGGGCGTTTTTGCTATAATAGGCAGGATGACGACCCCTCCTCCGCCCGGCGCAAGTACGATTCTGGCGGCGGTTGTGGTGCTGGTGTTGAGTGCCTGCGCCGCCGCCTACCTGTTGCGCCGCGAGCCGCGCACCTGGCCGGTGATCGCCGCGCTCGCCACGCTCTCTTTCGGCTTCGCGCTGGCTTACGACCAGTTCCTGCCCGACGACAGTTATATCACCTACCGCTACGCCTGGAACCTGCTGCACGGCAACGGCCTGGTCTACAACCCAGGAGAATACGTGCTGAGCACGACGACGCCGCTCTACACGCTGCTGCTGGCCGCCGCCGGGCTGGTCTGGCCCGACCTGCCGGTGACGAGCCATATCCTCAGCCTGCCCGCGCTGTTTGCCGGGGCGCTGGTGCTCTACCTGCTGCTCGCCCGCCACGGCAAGCCGGTCGCCGGGTTCCTGCTGGCCGCGCTCTATATCCTGAACCCGCTCACCGCCGCCGTCTATAGCTCGGAGTCGATCCTGCATGTGGCGCTGATTTTCGGCGCGTTCTATGCCTACGACCAGGACTACCTGGAGTGGGCGGCGGCCCTGGGCGCGCTGGCCGTGCTGACCCGCGGCGACGGGGCACTGGTCGCCGTCGCGCTGGGGTTGTGCTGGCTGGCGGCGCGGCGCTGGCGCGCGGGCTGGCGGCGCCCCCTGCGCGCCGCGGCGATCTACGCGGCGATCAGCCTGCCCTGGTATCTCTTCTCCTGGCTCTATTACGGCGACCTGGCCCCCGCCACCATGAGCGCCAAGATGGCCCAGGGCGAGCTACCGGGCGCGCAATTGTTCATGGAGGGCTTCGGCGTCTGGTGGATGTCCTACTCGGCGCACAGCCCCGGCTACTGGCTGCTGCTGCCGCCGGCCTTGCTGGGGCTGCTGCTCACCTTCCCGCGCGGCGGCGACCGCTGGGCCTGGCCTACACTGCTCTGGGCGGGCCTCTACACGGCGGGCTACACGGCGCTCGGCGTCACCCGCTACCAGAACTACTACACCCCGCTGGCGCCGGTGCTGATCCTGCTGGCGATGCTCGGCGCGCACTGGCTGGGCATCGCCGTAGCCCACTTCGTCACGCGGCGCGTGCCAGTGGCCCCGCCGGGCGCCCTGACCTGGCGGCAGGCGCGCATTACGGGCGTGGTCATGCTGCTGCTGGGCACCGGCATCGGCATCGGCTTCGCAACCACGGGCGCCCGCCTCTACCCGTCGCTGCCGCAGGCCCGCGCCGTCATCTACCAGCAGATCGGCGAGTGGCTGCGCGCCAACACGCCGCCCGATGCCTCCGTCGGTATGCTCGAAGTCGGCACCATGGGCTATTATGCCGACCGCCGGGTCATCGACTTCTACGGCCTGATCCAGCCCGAGGTATCTGAACATATGGCGCACAACGACCTGGCCTGGTCGATGCAGCACTACAAGCCCGACTATATCGCCATCCACCGCGAAACCTGGGCGCCGACGTACGACCCCTGGTTCGACGCCAACTACCAGCCGCTGAAGACGTTCGAGTACGCCCGTTGCGGCTGTTCGCCGATGGTCGTCTATGTCCGCAAGTAGCACCGCGCCCGTTGCCCAGGCACAGGCGCCCGCTCGCCCCGGCGCAACGGCGGCGCACTATGGGCTGGTGGCCGTGCTGGCCCTGGGCGTCCTGGCCTACCTCAACGCCCTGAACGCCTTCTGGGTGGGCGACGACTTCAACTACGTCGTGCCCAAGGCGCTGGACACGGTGCTGAACTTCGCCAACCCGGTAGGCCGTGCCCAGTTCCGCCCGCTCGGCTGGATAAGCTGGGTCATCGACTACACGCTCTATGGTCCGATCCCGCTCGGCTGGCACCTGACCAGTCTCGCCCTGCACCTTGCCAACACGCTGCTGATCGTGCTGCTGCTGCGCCGGCTGGCCCGCCACTGGTGGCCGCAGGATTCTGCCGCCCGCACCTGGGTGCCGCTGGTCGCCGGGGCCTTCTTCGCCGTCCACCCCGCGCACCCGGAGGCCGTCACCTGGATCAGCGCGCGGTTCGACCTGCTGGCCGGGTTGGGCACGTTCCTGGCCTGCTGGGCCTTCGTGCATTGGCGCGACGGCGGCCCCCGTGGCTTCTACATCCTGACCTGGCTCGCCGCCTGGTGGGCGATGATGAGCAAAGAGTCGGGGTTGCTGGTCCCGCTGGCCCTCCTGCTGATCGATCTGGCGCTAGGCACGGCGCAAGGCCGGCGGCTGTGGGCGGCGGGCGAGTGGGGCGCCTTGCTGCGGACGGCGGGCGGCGTGCTTCTGCGCGCCGGGCTGGCGTTGCTGGCGATGAGCGCGCTGCTGGCCCTGCTGGGCCGCGATGGGGGCCGCGCGTTGCCGCTGGTGGTGCTGCTGGCCGGGCTGGCCCTCCCGCCCCCGCAGCGCACCGCGGACCACCCCGGCGGCGGGTGGCTGCTGCGCCTGGGGCGCGTGCATGCGCCCTTCCTGGGCATGGCCGCCGCCTATGCCGGGCTGCGCGTGGGCATGGCGCTGACCGGCCAGGGGCGGCTGATGTACGGCGCCGAAACGCATCTCCAGTTTGGGCCAAGCCGGCTGCTCGACTCGGCGGCGGGCTACCTGCTCATCGGCCTCGGCGCGTGGGACGCCCCCGCCTGGGTGGCCGGGTGGCCGGTAGCCGTCAAGCTGGGTCTGGTGCTGGTCGCGCTGGTCCTCGCCGGCTACGCTGTGCGCCGCCTGGGCCGGCCCGCGCTTTTCGCCGCGCTCTGGGTGCCCGCCACCGCCCTGCTCACCTTCGACGCCGCGGCGGACCGCTGGTTCTACATCCCCTCGTTCGGCTTCTGCCTGCTGGCGGCGGAACTGCTCTACCTGGCCGGGCGCGCCCGCCCGCTCGTGCGGACCGTGCCCGCCACGGCGCTGATCCTGCTCTGGCTCGGCCTCACCCTCGCCGCCAACACGCGCTGGGTGGAGTCGGGCGAGGTGGCGCGGGGCATCATCAACCAGATCCGGGCATTCCACCCCGACCTGCCGCGCCCGGCCACCTTCTACCTGGCGAATCCGCCCTACAGCTACAACGGCATCCTCCTGTTCAACACCGGCTACCAGGTCGCCCCCAACTTCGCCTACCAGGACTACCGCACCATCCACACGTATATCGTGGACCCGCCCGCGCCGCTGCCCGCCGATCTCGGCCCGCACCCGGTGTTCCTGCGCTACGAAGCCGGGCGCATGGTCGAATACCCCACCCTGGCCGCGCTCATCGCCGCCCAGACCGCGCCCGCCCCGTGAAGCGTGGGAAGGATGGGACGTGCCGGTTCGCTAACCCAGGTGTGTCACGCTGAGCGCAACGAAGAGTCTCGTCTTTCGCCCCAAACGAGACGGAGATTCTTCGCTCCGCTCAGAATGACAGGTCTGCGAGGAGAGGCTACTGCGCGGGCGATTTACGAGCAGATACCGGGTTCGGCGTTTCTTGACGCTCGCGCCGTCGTTATGGTATGCTGCTAATCGGCGCGTTC
>DASSGZ010000482.1:0-15447 GCA_035693165.1 Chloroflexia bacterium
TATGAAGCGGGCCGCGTGGCTGTCCACGCCATCACCAAGGCCGGGGTCAAGGACCGCGAAGCGATCCGCCAGGCCACCGCCGCCACCAAGTCCACCGACCTGGGGCCAAACATCCTGGGCGGCGCCTGGCAATTCGACGCCAATGGCGACACATCGCTGGTCACGATCAGCGTCCAGCAACTCGGCGCCGACTGGGCCTATCAGGGTGTGATGTCCTACGACCCGCAGGCCAAGACCTGGTCGTTTCGCCAGGGGCAGTAACCGGCCCAACTGGACCCGCCGGGCGTTACGCGGCAGCAATGCGTTCGAGGTCGAGGCTGAGGTCGCGGCGGGCGATCAGCAGGCAGCCGTTTGCCACCGGCAGCCAGGGTTCGTCCGGCCCGGTGACCTGCTCGGAGGCGACCAGCACCGCCGGGGTGCGGGGAATCCCGCCGAGCGATTCGTCAACCCCCCGCATAGCCTCAGCCGGGGGCGGCACGCGCCGCAGATAGAACAGCGAGCGCGGGTTGCCCTGCGGCGGCGAGAAGCGGAAGGCGTATAACTGGTCGCCGGTGGCGAGCACGAAGTTGGCGCTGCCGATGGACGCCGGGTCGGCGATCAGTTCGCGCACGGCGGCCACAATGGCCGCGTCGCGCGCCGCCCCGCGCAGGTGGCCGGCGCGGGCGTGCAGCCAGTACAGCAAATGCTCCCCGCTCGTCTTGCCCGCGATGCGTCCCCACCCGATCTCGGCCTTGATGCGCTTGTGCCATGCGCCGCCGATCCCGCCGTTTTGCGCCAGGATCCAGCCGCCGGTGCTGAAGGGATGGGTGTTGGCGAGATTCACGCCACCCGCCGTGCGCAGCCGCACATGCGCGACAAACAGGTGCGAGCGCGCGTGTTCCGCGACCCGGCTGAAGCCGGGCGAACCGTGCGCCGCCTCCGGCTGCTTGCGCACCACGGCGTGCCCGCCCGCGTAGTAGCCCACGCCCCAGCCGTCCGGGTTGCTCAGGCTCTGCCGGCGCAGCGACTCCGCCGCATCCAGCAGCGGGAAGGTGATCTTGACCGGGCGGGGCGCAATCAGGCCAAAGAGGCGGCACATCGTATTCCGCCTATATCCCTCTAGGCAAACTGTAGATGCTGTAGCTATATACTATCAAGCAGTTCAAAGAATCTTATCGCTCTTAGCCAGGTTATGGCGTGCGCATAGGAGTTGCACATTCTCGACCGTGATAGAGGTGCCACCTTTTGAATAGGGCAAAATATGGTCGAAATGTAATTCATCGGTCGCGCCACAAGTAACGCAGCGCCCGCCATCGCGCTGCCACACTGCTAACTTTACAGCAGTAGGGATAACCCGCCGCCGTTGCGGATGTAAAGCAACCGGCTGGCTGAAGTCCTCATCGCCTTCCACAGCAGCAAGTTTGAATTTGAATACTTTTCTGCTTCCATCATCTTCTTGCCATGCATCAACAAGATGAAAAACGCCGTTATAGGACCATATGCCTTCGCGCATCTTTTCGTACACACGCACACGCTCAGGAGGACGCGTTCCGTTTTTGTACTCCTGTGCAGCTTCATAGAACTTGCCATTCTGCGTGAGTGTACCCAAAGGCGTGCGCATTGGCTGAGATACAGCTTTAGGATCTTGAACTGCTAGACTACGTGGCGCGTCGTGACCTTCGTAGATCAAGGTTGACCCATCGGGCTCAATTCGATCTCTGTACGGAGCATTCTGCCGAAGGGACATAAGGATTACCGAGTGATTCCCGCCTAATCCGAAATTCATACCACGTTGGAGATTGGTTCCTTCGCGGCTGCACATCTCGGTGTAGTGGATAACTTCGTTTTCCAAACACAAGCCTCCTTCCTTGGACATAAGCTAGGCTTCATCTCGGCACGTCGCCCTGGCGATGTCACTACGACCCCGGCAGCAATTCCAGGACCACGTAGGTGCCCGCGGCGGTGGGGTCCCCGGACTGGTAGTAGCGGACGGCGTCCGGGTCGCCCATGTAGATCTGGTCGCCGGGCTGCAGCGGGAAGGTCGAGTCGGGCCGCAGGGCGCGGACGGTGCTGAACTGGTTCAGCGGGATGAAGCCGGGCTGCCCGGCGGGCTTGACCAGCGTGTCGGCTTCGGCGCCGGGGCAGGGCCGGATCGTGACCACGCCGTCGGTGCCGATGCCCAGGAAGCACTGCCGGCGATGGATCAGGTACTGCTTCTGGCCGTTCAGGTCGAGCGGCTGCACCCACTGGCGCAGATCGACATCCACCCCCGACCCCGCCTCGATGTTGGGCCGGCCCACCAGGAACTCGCCCTCATGCGTGATCGTGAAGCCCTCCGCCGGGTTGGCCTGCCCGTTGCGCACGATGGCGAAGCGCGCGCTGCCCGGCGGAATGGCCTGCGTGGCGCCGGCGGCCGGCGCGGCCCACGGCGCCGGGTCACTCGCGATCGGCGTGGCGGCCGGTGCGGCGTTCCAGGGCGCGCCGGTCGCGGGCGCCGCTACAGGTGCGGGCGCCTGGGCATCCGCCGCAGTCAGCAACCGCCCGCAATTCTCGCAATACTTGCCGACTTCCTGCTGATCCGCACCACAATCGGGACACACAATAAACACGAATCGATCCTCCTTGCCTGGTCCCCGCGATTCCCACTCGCTCAATCTACGCAGGGCAGCGTCTCAGGTTGCAGGGCAATTATACTGCTGATTCCGCCTGTTTGCATTATAATGGGTCCAGCAACCTGTAAGGAGCCATCCATGACCGAAACCAACACCGTGCGGGTCTGGTCCAAAAGCATCCCCAGCCGCCTGCACCTGGACCGCGATGAAGACCTGGCCTGGTCGGCGGCCAACGGCCTGGCCCACGCCGTGATCGACGGCATGGGCAGCGCCCGGCGCCGCACGCCGTACGGCGAGGTCGGCGGCGAACACGCCGCGCGCATGATCGGGCAGGTGCTCGATGCCCGCCTGCAAAACCTGCCCGCCAACCTGACCGTGCCCGCCGCCCGCGAATTACTGGCCGCCGTGGTGCGCGAGGCCGGCGAGCGCGTCTTCCACGACGTGAACGCGGCGGGCCGCATTCCGCCGGACGAGATCCCGCCCGGCAAGACGGCGGGCGATGTGCTGGCCGCCGCGGTGATGACCGCGGCCATCCTCTGCGAGGGCGGGCGTCGCGCCGTCATCAGCCAGAACGGCGACACCCGCGCCTACCTCTATTCCAACCGCGAACTGCTGCTGTTGACCGAGGACCAGGACGCCGTCGGTTCGGACCTCGAACAACAGGTCCTGACCCCCGATCAGGCCTACACCGTCGAGGAGACCATCGACAACTTCGACGGGCACGACCTGGGCGCCATGGACCCGCTGGTGCGCCGCTACTACGCGCAACGCTTCCTGGTCTTCGGCCAGATCGGCGACGCGCTGCCCGTGCCCGCCCCGGCGCTGACCGTCATCCAGTTGCGCCCGCGCGATCTCTTGCTGCTCACCAGCGACGGTATCCACGACAACTTGACCCGGCGCGAGATCGCCGACGGCCTCGAATTGATCGACCCCGCCGCCGCGCTGGTGGACCGTGCCGACGCCCGCTCAGCCGAGCGCGCCCTGCCCGACGCCGCCGATCTCAACCAACCCTACAACTACCGGGCGCACCAGGACGATATCACGGCCATTGTGATCAAGATCGACTGGGTGTAGAATCGCAATAGGCCGGGCCGGGCAGTTGCACGAACCCGCCAATTATGCTAGACTTGGCCCGGTTGTTACGACACGACCGCCTATCGTAGCCCGCCGCGGAAGACCGCGGCATCGCCGGTTAACGCTACGGCGTTACGCTACAATCGCGGCCTGAGCGCACCAGCATTCCGCGACGACCGCCGCCCGCGCCCCGCCCGCGGAGCCGTCCTGTCCGGACGGATGCGGATCGATCCGGAGATAGAGGCCACAGACGACCTATGCTCGCACATGACAAGCGCGGCAAAGATGCCGCCCCCCGGCTAGATGACCGGGCGCTCACCGCCGTGGACGGCACCGATGCCGCGGGCCGCCTGATGGTCGATGTGGCGCACAAGTTGGAAGCGCCTGCCGTGCCCATGGTGGCGCGCCCGGCGAGCCGTCGCTGGCGCGACCTGGGCTGGGCCATCCTGTATATGGCCCCGGCGCTGGCGTTCTTTATGGCCTTCACCTTCGTGCCCTTCGTGCGCTCGATCTGGCTCAGCTTTTTCATCACCGACCAGACCGGCAGCCCGGCGCGCTTCAACGGCATCCAGTATTACCTGCGCTTCTTGAACCTCGACGGCAGCGGGCGCGACGAGTACCTGCACAGCATCCTCACCACTATCGAGTTCACCATCCTGGTGGTGCCGCTGGGCATCGTCGTCGCGGTGGGCCTGGCCCAACTGGCGACGGCGCGCGTGCGCGCGATCCAGGTCTTCCGCACGATTTTCACCAGCACCGTCGCCATCTCGGTCGCCAGCGCCGCCGTCATCTGGGCGCTCATTTACAACCCCAGCATCAAGGTCACGAACTGGGTGGTCGACCTCCTGAATTTACAAACCGAGGGCGTGCTGCTCGACCCGGCCACGGCCCTGCCCGCCGTCGCCTTCATGACCATCTGGACCTCGCTGGGGTTCAACTTCATCATCGCGCTGGCCGGCATGCAGGGCATCCCGGCGGACCTGTACGAAAGCAGCACCCTGGACGGGGCCAGCGCGTGGCAATCGTTTCGGCACGTCACGCTGCCGCTGCTCACGCCGACGTTGCTGTTTCTGCTGATTATCAACACCATCAACTGCTTCCAGGCCTTCACGCAGTTCAACGTGCTGATCGCCAACGAGGGGCCCAACGGCTCGACCAACGTGATGGTGTTCGCGCTCTTCACCGCCTTCTTTAAGGAGAATCGCTACGGCTTCGCCTCGACCATCGCGGTCGTGCTGTTCGTCGTGCTGCTGGTGCTGAGCTTGATCCAGTTCCGCCTGCTGGACAGGAGGGTCCACTACCAATGAGCGCCCAACCCATCGCCGCGTCCTACGAATATCGATCCGGCACGCAGCGGGTCCGCGATTGGCTGAAAACCACCGGCCTCTACATCCTGCTGATCCTGGCCGCGCTGATCCTGCTGTTCCCGCTGATCTTCTCGCTGTCGCTGTCGTTGCAGGGGCCGACCATCGCGCCGACCCTGATCCCCAACTTCAACAAGCTGGATTGGGGCGTGTTCCGCGAGGCGTTCAACGAGGAACCGCTGCTGAGCCGCTGGATCCTGAACTCGTTCGTGGTCTCGCTCGCCGTCACCATCGGGCAGTTGATCACCTCGGCCCTGGCGGCGTATGCCCTGGCGACCTTCAACTTCCCGGCCAAGACGCTGTTCTTCTTCATCTTCCTGGGCACGCTGATGATCCCCTGGGAAGCGACCATCGTGCCCAATTACCTGACGGTGGTGCAGTTGCACTGGAAGGACAGCTATCAGGGCCTGGTCGCGCCGTTCATGGCGAGCGGCTTCGGCATCTTCCTGCTCCGGCAGTACTTCCTCACCATCCCGCGCGATCTGTACGAGGCGGCGGTGATCGACGGCTGCGGGCGGTTCCGCTACCTGTGGACCATCCTGCTGCCGCTGTCGCGCCCGGCCCTGGGTACCCTGGCCGTGTACGCCTTCTTGAACACCTACAACCAGTACTATTGGCCGCTGTTGGTGACCGATAGCCCGGAATGGCGAACCACCCAGGTCGGCATTACGGCTTTCCGGTCGTCGGAGATCGCGCTCTACAACCTTCAGATGGCGGGGACCATTATCGTGATGCTGCCGACCCTGATCCTGCTGGTGCTGGGCCAGCGGCAACTGGTGCGCGGCCTCACGAGCGGCGCCCTTAAGGGCTGAACCACAATCTACAGGACCAACGCAACCAAAGGAGGAAACATGACTGTGCAACCAACGGGCAGTACGCATGAGGCACGCGCAAGGAAGCGCAAGGGGCCGAAGCCGGTCGAGCGGCTGCGCCAGGGGCTGTCGCTGGCGGTCGTAACGGTGCTCCTGGGCGGGGCACTGGCCGGCTGCGGCGGCGAAACGGCCACGGCGACTCCGGCCACCAGCGCGCCGCCGCCCGCTGCCGCCACCGATACCCCGGCCGCCGCAGCGGCCGCCACCAACACGACGGCCCCGGTGGCCGCCGCGACCGATACCCCGGCTGCTGCCGCCGCGGCTACCAACACCACGGCGCCCGCCGCCGGCACGCCCGCCGGCACGCCCCCGCCCGCGCCCACCGCAACGCCCTACCCGACCGTGCCCGTGCCGGCCGGCGCGGTCAAGCTCACCTTCTGGTACGGCCTGACCGGCTTTAACGGCGGCGTCGTGCAGCAAGTGATCAACAAGTTCAACACCAGCCAGACCAAGTATTACGTCGAAGGCATCCAGCAGCCGAACTACGACGATACGATCAACAAGCTCAATACCAGCCTGGCCGGCGGCTCGCTGCCGAGCATCGTGCAGATCTACGACATCGGCACCCAGCGCATGATCGACAGCAAGCGCATCATCCCGGTGCAGGACTTTATCGACAAGAACAACCAGCAGGACCTGGTCAAGGACCTGGAGCCGGCCGTGGCCAGCTATTACACGGTCAACGGCAAGCTCTACTCGATGCCCTTCAACAGCTCCGCCCCGGTGCTGTACTACGACAAGAACGCCTTCAAAGAGGTCGGCCTCGACCCGGACAAACCACCGCAGACCTACGACGAGGTGTTCGCCGCCGCGCAGAAGCTGGTGAAGAAGGACGCCAGCGGCAAGATCATCCGCAGCGGTATCGACTTCACGCTCTACGGCTGGATCCTGGAGCAGGAACTGGCCGAGCAGACCGCGCTCTATGCCGAGCCGGACAACGGCCGCACCGCCCGCGCCACCAAGCTGGTGTTCAACGGCGAGGCGGGGCAGAACTGGCTCAACTTCCTGAAGAAACTGCAGGATGAGGGCGTGGGCCGCAGCGTCGGGCGCGCCAGCGGCACCACCAACGGCACCACCCTGGGCGCCAACTTCTCGCGCGGCGATGCCGCGATGGCCCTGGAGAGCATCGCCACCCTGCGCGGCTGGAGCAGCCAGGCCAAGACGGCGGGCAAAGTCGACATCGGCGTGGGCTACCTGCCCAAGCCGGCCGGCGCCAAGGGCGGCGTGATCATCGGCGGTGCCTCGCTCTGGATCACCGACCAGGGTTCCGCCGATCAGCAGAACGGCGCCTGGGAGTTCGTCAAGTTCGCGTCGTCGCCGGAGATCCAGGCGTTCTTCGCCTCCAGCACCGGCTACTATCCCACCCGCAAGGCGGCCTACGATGTGCAGGAGATGAAGGACGCCCTGTCCAAGTACCCGCAGTTCCAGGTCGCCGTCGACCAACTGCACGCCACCGAGGCCAGCCCGGCCACGGCGGGCGCGGTGTTCGGCACCTTCGCCGGCACCCGACCGCTGGTCGAAGGCGCGATGGAGCAGTTCATGCTCGGCACGTCGCCCTCGGCCAAGGCGGCTCTGGACGACGCGGCCAACAAAGCCAACGACATCCTCGACGAGTACAACTCGACGGTGAAGTAGGCGGCCCGGCGCCGGGGATCTCAGCTCTCCGGCGCCGGACCCGCGACAACGCGAGGGGCGGCGCATCTGCGCCGCCCCTCGTCTGTTTAAATGTTGATGCGCGACCAGGCCGGTTTGAAACCGGCCCCTACAACGCCAAATTATCCGGACGCGGCCAGGGCCGCGTCCAGCCGCGCCCGGCTCAGGTCCAGGTACGCCGGGTCCTGCTCGATGCCGATGTAGAAGCGGCCCAACTCCAGCGCCGCCACCCCCGTCGAACCGGACCCGCTGAAAGGATCGAGCACCACGTCGCCGGGATGGGAACTGGCCGCCACGATGCGGCGCATCAGGGCCAGGGGCTTTTGCGTGGGGTGCTTGCCGTGCGTTTTCTCGCCCCGGCGCGGCGTCGGGATCACCCAGATGTCCTGCGGCTCGTCCTCCGCCGGAATATCGGGCCAGACGGAGCGCATCTGCTTGCCCCCGGCCTGCGCCTTCATCGCGGCGTAGTTGTAGGTGTGCTTGCTGCGTTCGTCGCGCGCCGCCCAGAGTAGGGTTTCGTGGCTGTGCGTGAAGTAGCGGCACGACAGGTTGGGCGCGGCGTTGGGCTTGAACCAGGTGATCTCGTTGAGCAAGCGGTAGCCCAGTTCCTGCATGGCGAACCCGGCGGAGAAGATGACGTGGCGGGTGCCCGACACCCACAGGCTGCCGTCCGGCGCCAGCACCTGCCGGCACGCCGCCAGCCAGGCCAGGTGGAACGCGTGGTCGTTCGCGACGCCCGCCGAGCGGTCCCAGGCGCCCTTGTTCACCGAGACCATGCGCCCGGCCTGGCAGGTGATGCCGTCGTTGCTCAGGTTATAGGGCGGGTCGGCGAAGATCAGCGGCACGGCGCCCGCCGGGTGCGCGGCCTGGAGTGCCGCCAGCACCTCCAGGCAATCGCCGTGCAAGAGGACATAGCGGTCGGTTTGGTGCCGGACAAAGCCGGCGGGCACGGCCAGCGGAAACGCCATCGATACCTCCCAATGGGTCCGATTGTTGGGCCCATTATACCCGGCCCGGCCGGCCCGGTGTCAAGCGCGCCGATCCTGGCCTCTGTTTATCCGCACCGCAGAGGCGCAGAGGACGCAGAGAGTTGATGTAGATGTAGTTTGACGTGCGGCTCACCTAGGCGGGCCGGTCGCTACAGGCAGGTCCGACCAGGTCGCAAATCACACTAATTATAAAGATCTCTGCGTCCTCTGCGTCTCTGCGGTGAGACTCAGGGATCATCAGCGGCTTGAGTCGCGGGGCGCAATCGCGTACAATAGCGGCCATATGACCATTGATATCTGGTTGCTGCTGGGGATCGGCACATTGGGCCTGCTCGCCGGGCTGGTCGGCGCGCTGCTGGGCCTGGGCGGCGGCATCTTCCTCGTGCCGGCGCTGACGCTGGGGTTCAACCTGCCCTTCCAGGTGGCGGCGGGCACCAGCCTGGTCGCCGTGGCGGCCACCTCGGCGGCGGGGTCCAGCACCTATGTGCGCACCCGGCTGACCAACATCCGCCTGGCCGTGCTGTTGGGCACAGCCACCGTGGCCGCCGCTATCGGCGCCTCGCTCGTGGCCCAGGCTATCGACGGGCGCATCCTGCGCGGCCTGTTCGCGTTCCTGCTGCTCTACACCGCCGTGACGATGATCCGCGGCGCCCGCCCCGCGGCTCAACCGGCGGCGCAGGCCGCGCCTGCCCCTAAAGAGGTCCCGGCGCCCGCGCCCGACGGCTGGAACCTGGGCGGCAGCTACCAGGACGCCCGGCTCGGCCAGGTGGCCTACCAGGCGACGCGCGTCCCGCTGGGCATGGGCGCCAGCCTGCTCGGCGGCACGATCTCGGGCTTGCTCGGCGTCGGGGGCGGCATCGTGCAGGTGCCGGTGATGCACCTGCTGATGGGCGTCCCGCTGAAGGTGGCGACGGGCACTAGTTCGTTCCTGATCGGCATCACGGCGGCGGCCAGCGCGCTGATCTATTACGCCAGCGGCCGGATCGACCCGGTGCTGGCGGCGCCCGCCGCGCTGGCCGTGTTCGTCGGGGCGCGCCTGGGCGCCTACCTGGTGCAGCGCCTGCAAAGCACCACCTTGAAGCGCATCTTCGGCGTGGTGGCGCTGCTGGTCGCCGTGCAGATGATCTTGCAGGCCGTGGACGCCTGCCCCTGGTGCCCGCCGGGTCGCTAGCGGAGGACGGACGATGCCGGAAGCCACACACCTGGCCGATGCCTTGCTGGGTCTGTTCGCCCACGACCACGGCTGGTTCACGCCCTTTACCCGCGCCGTCGCCGGCCTGACCGCGGCCCAGGCCGTCTGGGAGCCGCCCGAGGGGGGCGGCCACAGCATCTGGGCCATCGTCAACCATCTGGGCTTCTGGCACGACGTGGTGCTGCACGACCTGCACGGGCTACCGCTGGCCGGCAGCGGCCTCGACACCGCGCAAGACTGGCCGCCGCCCGGCGCGCCCACCGACGAGCCGGGCTGGGAGCAGGCGTGCCGGCGCGTCATTGCCCTCAATAGCGCGCTGGCCGGCAGCCTCGCCGCCCTCGCCGACGAGGAACTCGACCAGCCGGTGCGGGCCGGCGGCGCCGAGGTCTGGCAGATCGTCCAGGGGCTGATCGGCCGCAGCAGCTTTTACACCGGCGAAATCTGTTGTATCCGGCGGCGGCAGGGGCTCTGGCCGCCAGGGGAGCATAATGCACGAAACGGTGGATAAGACGCTCTATCAGGGCGTGCAGCGCACGCTGGTCGGGGGCATGATCCTCAGCTTCGGGCTGATGGCGCTCGGTCTGCTCGGCCTGGTCCTCGACCCGGCGGCGGGCGCCCGCGCCTCGGAGGTCGTGCCGCTCGACCGCTTACCCGCGGCTCTGCTGGCGCTCGACCCCGCCGCCCTGCTCGACCTGGGCGTGCTGGCGCTCATGTTCATCCCGGTGGTCCACCTGGCCGTCGCCTTGCTGACCTTTGTCCGCCGCCGCGAGCCGCGTTATGCCGTGGCCGCGCTGGTCGTGCTGGCGTTGCTGGCCGGTAGCGCCATCCTCGCCTTCATGCGCCACTAATACCGGGTAGACAAACCAAAAGCCGGACAATCCTTGCGGATTCTCCGGCCTTTGTGCTCCTGTATTTTGCTCTTATTTCTAAGACCAATTTACTGAAGTGATGCCAGTATAGCACGGATCCCGTGGTGAGTCAAGCCCCTTTATCCACAAGCTTATCCACGAACTTATCCACTGCAACGGTGGATAACCTGAGCCTGCCTGCTAGCCTAGCCGCACGGCGAGCGTATGATCGCCCGGCGGCAACCGCAAGTATGGCCCCGCCGATAGCGGCGCGCCGTCCAGCGTGGCGGCGCGGACGGGGCGCGGCAGGCAGACCTCGTAACCGCCGGGCGGGCCGGGGGCACCGGTGACAGTGAGCATGAGGGTGCCGTCGCTCGACCAGGACGCGCGCAGGGTGAGCGGACCCCAGACGGTGGGCGCAGCCGGGGCTTCGACGGCGCCCGCGCGCTCCAGCCAGGCCGCGGGCAGCCCGGCCAGCAGCACGAGCCGGTCGCCTTCCTCGAACAGCAGCAGTTCACGCAGCAGCAGCAGCCACTCGGCGGCGGCCCAGCCGTGGTGGCCGTCGCCCATGCTGCCGCCCCCGGTGCGCGGGTCGATGGCCTCCGGCCAGGTGAAGGTGCCCGTGGCGTGGTTCAACAGCCAGGTCACCAGCGCGAAGGCGTCGGGCGAGCGGCGGCGCAGCAGGCAGCGGGCGATGCGCATGTTGAGATAGGTACCCCAGCCGTGGTGGACGGTGCGCTCGAAGAAGATGCCCTGGTACGAAGAGGTTGCCTGCAAGGCGGCCAGCGTTGCCGCCAGGCGCGGATCGTCGGGCGGGTAGAGCGCGAGCGGCGCCCAGGCCACCAGCCCGCCGACCATCGCACTGTCGGCCCGGCGACCGGGCGCGGCGGGGATGGCGCCGTCCGGCAGTAGGGCGCGCGCCGTGCTCCTGTCGAGCGCGGCCCGCAGATCCGCCGCCTCAGCCTGCCAGGCGTCCGCTTCGGCGGGCAAGCCGAGCCGGACGGCCACGGCCGCCGTCGCCTCCAGCCCGGCCAGCGCCCAGAAGTCGTCCCAGAAGTAGTAGCCGGCGGGGCCGAAGTGATTGGCGCCACGGCTCGCGGGCAGCAGCCCCGCGGCTTCGCGCGGGCGTGGCCCCGCGCGCGCCCGCGCGATCCACCCCGCGCCCCGCCGCATGTGCGGCCAGAGCCGCGCCAGCAACGCCCGGTCGGGCGCCAGCCGCGCCACCCGGTCGATGGTCCAGAGCGCCGCACCGGTCGCATCGCCCTCCCCGCGCGGCCCGGCGAAGCGCCCATCCGCCGCCTGCCGCGCGGGATAGCTCGCCAGCACCCGCCAGGCGTCGCGCCCGTAGCCGCACGTCGCCAGCGCGTCGAGCATATAGGCGGCGTCACGCATCCAGAACTGGTGGTAGAGGCCCGGCCCCGGCGTGATCGAGTCCCCGTCATGCAGCACCAGCAGATGCCCCACGTTGACCGTCCACGACTCCTCCAGCCGCGCGTCGGGCAACCGCAGGGTCAGCCCTGCGTCCAACTTGGCCTGCCATGCCCGCGTCGTCCGCCCCTTCAGCAGCGCATAGCTCACCGGCTCCGGCGCGGCCCCACCCACCTGCGCATCCACTCCTCTATCCGCAACTCGCTGACCACTGACCACTGACCGCTGACCACTCGCCTGACGGCTGACGGCTGACCGCTCACCACTGACCACCGGCCACTGACCACTGACCACTCGTCCGAGCGGCAAAAAGGCCAGGAACTCGGCCTCTTCCCAGGGCGCGATGTGGTAGTCGTAGGCGGCGACGCCGTGGCACAGCCCCGCCGGATTGGCGGCGGCCCGGCGCCCGGCCAGCGCGGGCAAGCGGTGAGCCAGGTCCGCGACGAGGCCGGGGTCACAGTCCCAGGCGCGGGGCGCGGGCAGGAAGACCACCGCCAGCCGCCCGTCGGCGACGAACGCCTGGTCGATGTAGGCCAGCCGGGTGATGGGCGCGACGCCTTCGGGGTTGAAGGGGCGCAGCGCGAAGTAGAAGCGCCCGCGCGCCGGGTCGTCGGACAGGTTGAACACGACCGCCTCGACCGCGACCCACGCCTCGGCCTCCCGCCCCGCGCCCAGCGTGCAGACCCAGGCTTCGGTCGCCAGGCGCAGCGTGCGCACCTCGAAGCCCGTGGCGACCACGGGCAAGCGGCCCTGCATGCGCTGGCGGATCGCGGAAGCGGGCTGTGTGGCGGCGGCCAGCAACGGTTCGCCTGCCGCCTGCATCCAACAATCGAGTGACGGGCCGCCGTAGTGGGTCGTGATCAGGCCGCGCGGGTCCACTATGGCCTCAGCGGGCCGGCCCGGCAGGCCGATGGCGGTCCAGTTGCGGGCGGTTATATTTATGTCAAGTAGACTCTGGGCGCGCGGGCGAAAGCCGGGCGCGGCGGGATCGTCCTGTTCGCGCATCCAGGCGGGCACCAGCCAATCGCTATGCGCGGCCAGGAATTGCGCGTTGAGCAGGCCCTGCGCGCCCAGGCGGGCGGCGAGGGGCAGGAGATCGGTGGGCGCGGGCGCGGGGCGGCCCTGGGTGGCGGCGGCCCGCAGCAGGCGCACCCCTGCCGCCAGGCCCCGCCACCCCGCGCTCGGCCCGGTCTCACGCATTACAGGCGGGATCGATCAGCCGGGCCAGTTCGTTGTTCGGCGGCCCGCCGAGCGCGCCGATCTGCGCGGCGTCGTACCCGGCCTCCTGCAACGGCGTGATGATGTCGGCGCGCAGATCGGGCACGAAGGAGCAGAGCACGCGGGCATCGGTGCTCTCGATCTCGTAGTCGCGCACGGCCGACGGGATGAACAGCGTCTGCCCGGCGCTGACGGGCACCGCCCCGCCGGAGTAGCGCACGACCCCCTCGCCCGCCTGGCAGAACAACACATGGAAGCTGTGGCCCAGGGTGTCGAGTTCTATCCCGCCCTGGACGGCCAGCAGTTGGTAGGCGAAGTAGCGGCAGGCGCAGAGGTAGGTGATCGCGCCGCCCTTGACATCGACCTTGAGGCCCTTGCTGGGGCCGAAGCCGGGCGGCCCCGGCTGCATCACGGCCAGCGATTTGTCAATGTGCAACTCGCGCGGGCGGCCCCAGTCGTACAGCCGGTACGTCGTATCGGAGTTCTCCTGGATCTCGCCCAGCAACAGCCCGCCGCCGATGGCGTGGACTGTGCCTGCCGGGACCAGGAAAGTCTCCCCGGCCTGGAGCGGAACCTTGCGCAGCAGGTTGACGATGCTGCCGTCGCTCAGGCCCGCGCGCACCTCGTCCGGTGTGACCGGGCGATTGAAGCCGTGGATCACGTAGGCGCCCGGCTGGGCGTCGATGACGTACCAGGCTTCGGTCTTGCCGAAGTCCACCTTCTCCACGTTGCGGGCATAGGGGTCGTCGGGGTGGACCTGGATCGAGAGCAGGTCGTTGGCGTCGAGGATCTTGAACAGCAGCGGTAGATCCTGCCGCCCGCTCGCCAGCACGACCGATCCCAGCATACCGTGCGGATTGGCGGCGATGAGCGCGCCGAGCGTCTGCCCGGTCAGCGGGCCGTTCACGACGTGGTTATCGTTGCCCATGCTCCAGCTTTCGCCCACCGGCCCGTCGGGCAGTTGGGCGTGCAGCACCTCGGCCAGCCGCCGCCCGCCCCAGACGCGGCCATGGAACTCGGGCTGCAACAGCAAAGGATACGGTTCCGGCACGCCGTGCGCGGGATGGCCGGCAGGGTTGGACGTTGTCATCGCGTGTGTACCTCCTCAGAGCGGCTAGCGGCATCGAACCCCGGCTGCGGAGCGGGCCGGGCGCTTACTGCACTTCGGGCGGCCCGGCCACGGGACCGGGCGCCTTGCGCATCACGGCGAACAATTCGCGCCCGGCGCGGGACGGCACCGAATGCTGGGCGGTCTCTAGGCGCAGAATCTCCAGGCGCGGCGCGAACTGCCGGCGCACGGCGTCCAGCGTGGTCGCATAGGGCGGGCCACCGGGGCGCCCATGCGCGAAGAAGATCGCCAGGTAGAGGCCGCCGGGGCGTAGCAGGCGGGGCACCAGCGCGGCGTATTCCTCGTTCAGCCCCGGATCAATGGCGGCGAAGCAGGTGTGCTCCAGCACGTAATCGAACGCCTCGCGGTAGGCCGGCGGCAGGGCAAATATATCGCGTTGCTCGAAATGGGCGCGCTCGCTCAGTCCGCGCGCCGCAGCCGCCGCCGTTGCATCGACCACCGCCGAGGGCGCGAAGTCGACGCCCCGCACGTCGAAGCCATGCTCGGCGAAGAGCAGCGCGTCATGCCCGCGGCCACTGCCGAGGACGAGCATCCGCCCCGGCTGCGGCGCGTCGGGCCCGGCCAGCAGATCGACGAAGCTCGGAGCCGGGCCGCCCAGGTCCCAGCCGGTGTCGCCCTGCTGATACAGCTCCTCCCAGTGTTCGGACCGGTCCGCGCCCGCATAGCGCCCTGGATTGGGTTGGTCTGTCATTGCACCTCCTGATACAAACGAGGCATCGCCGCCACGAAAAACAATCACCTGTTGTGTAGCCGCGCGATTTATCGCGCCGTACTCGTTTATCGTCAGCATGTCGGACGCCCAACCGAGACCCTGCGCTCCGCTCAGAGTGACACGAGTCAGTAGTTTCCCCAGTTTGATTCTGATGTGCGGCAGGCCGGTTTGAAACCGGCCCCTACAGCGCAAATTTACCGGGGCAGCCTATCAGACACGCCGCTGATCACCGGTCTCACTCGGCGGGCAGCGCGGCCCAGGCCGCGTCCACCTGGGCCAGCAGCGCCTCGCGGGTGCCGCTGTTGTCGAAGACGAGGTCCGCGCGGGCGACTTTGGCCGCTTGCGGGGCCTGGGCGTTGACGCGCAGCCGGGCTTCA
>DASSGZ010000483.1:0-40556 GCA_035693165.1 Chloroflexia bacterium
GGAACAGCGACTACTGGGGTCCGTGATCTACGCTATCCGGCGGGCCGGTGCTGCGGCGCCGGCCCGCCGCCGCGCATAGATTATAAAACTGTAACAGGATGGTTAGCCGCCCGTAAAGCGGCTGGTAAGCTCAGCCTCATATAATACCTCTACATTGTAGAGGGACTATCGTCCTTACAGGCTGAACGAAACGGCAAACCCATCGTGAGGTGGGGGCGCAAAGCCACGGGTCCAGTTGCTGGATAGCCGGGTTACCGAACTCAGAGGGGCGGCTCCATTCACAGCATCCATCTGAGGCCCCCGGAACCCGGCTCTGGACAGAGCCGGGTTTTTGGCGTCCCGCTCGCCGGGATGCCACCGGGCGCGTAGGAAGGATGCTGCGAATGGAAATCGGGCACAGCCGGATCCGCTGCCGGCTCAAAGGCGCGGCCACACGGTTTTTGTTGCTGGTAGGCTTGCTGCTGCCGCTGGGCAGCCACGGGCCGGCCCCGGCCCCGGTTTTGCGGGTCCAGCCGGCGCTGCTCACCCTGGCCGCGGCGCACCCGGTCCAACCGGTGCAGGTCATCGTGCAGAAGGCCGGCGCCGGCGGCGCGCCGGAGCAGCAGACTCGCGCCCTTGGCGGGCGGGTCACCCAGGACCTGCACCTGATTCACGCCTTCGCCGCTGAACTGCCCGCCAGTGCCGTGCCCGCCCTGGCCGCCGCGCCGGGCATCCGCTGGATCTCGCTCGATGCGCCCGCGACCGAGTCGGCGAGTACCGCGACGGTCGATGCCGCCGCCCTGGTGAGCGCCTATCCCCAGGCCGTCCACGCCAGCGACCTGTGGAATGCCGCCCCGGCGTTGCAGGGCCAGGGCATCGGCGTGGCCGTGGTGGACAGCGGCATCAACCGCGGCCATCCCGACTTATCGGGCAGCCGCGTGGTCGCGCAGGCCAAGTTTAACTCCGAGACCTCCAGCATGGCCGACCAGAATGGGCACGGCACGCACATCGCCGGGATTATCGCCGGGAACGGCACCGCCTCGCAGGGCGCCTATGTCGGCGTGGCGCCGCAAGCCAACCTGATCAATGTGAAGGTCAGCGACGACCAGGGCGCCGCGTCGGCCTCGGATCTCGTCGCCGGGCTGCAATGGATCAACGACAACAAGGCCCGCTACAATATCCGCGTCGTCAATATCTCCCTGAACAGCAGCGTCGTCCAGTCGTATCATGTCGATCCCATCGACGCGGCAGTGGAGATCCTCTGGTTCAACGGCATCGTCGTCGTCGCCTCCGCCGGCAACAACAGCACCGCCAAGCTGAGCGCCCCGGCCAACGACCCCTTCGTCATCACCGTCGGGGCCACCGACGATAACGGCACCGCCAGCATTGCCGACGATACCGTCGCCCCGTTCTCCGGCTACGGCACCACGCTCGACGGCTTCGCCAAACCCGACCTCGTCGCGCCCGGCACCAACATCATCAGCCTGCTGGCGAGCCACGGCGACACCCTGGTGAAGCAGCACCGGGACCACCTGGTCAGCGGCTTCCCCGATGCCCGGCAATATTTCCGCATGTCGGGTACCTCGATGGCCGCGCCGGTCGTCGCCGGGGCCGTCGCGCTGCTGTTGCAGGCCAACCCCCGCTTGAACCCCGACCAGGTGAAGGGCGTGTTGAAGGCCACCGCGGTCCACGACGCGCAGGCGTGGCCGGGCTACACGAGCGAGCACGCGGGCGCGGGCTACCTCGATATCGCCGCCGCCGTCCAGGCCCCAACCATCCCCGTGGCAAACACCGGCCAGGCCGCCAGCGCCCTGCTGTGGACCGGCTCCGACCCCATCACCTGGGGTAGTGTGAGCTGGAACTCGGTGAGTTGGAACTCGGTGAGTTGGAACTCGGTCAGTTGGAACTCGGTCAGTTGGAACAGCGACTACTGGGGTCCGTGAGACCGGCGCGCACGACCGCTGCCCATGGCCGGCGCGCTGGGATGGCCCGGCGCGCCGGCACGGCTGTCTGTAGGGGCCGGTTGCAACCCGGCTCGGCGGATGCTACGTGGTACTAGTGCTTATAGATCTGTAAATTACTTGGTAAGGTGAGCAGTAAGCTATATCCTGTATACTAATAGTGTAGCGCGACAGTCTATTCGACTCGCGCCAGGAACCAAATCAGCGCGCGATCCTGAACGAAACGGCAAACCCATCGCGAGGTGGGGGCGCAAAGCCACGGGTCCAGGTATCTGGATAGCCGGGTTACCGAACTCAGTGCGGCAGCCGAGAAGGCCATCTGAGTGTTCGTAGACCCGGCTCTGACGAGAGCCGGGTTTTTTTATTGAACATGGCGCCGGGGCCGCTATCACATGAGGTAGGGCAAGGAGGGTCGATCTGATGGGAAGCTTACGATTAGACTGCCGGCGGGCAGCGGGGACCGCCTCGCTACGCATGGTGGCGCTGCTGGTGCTGCTGGTGCCGTTCCTGGGCCTGGCGCCCGCCCCGGCCCCTGTCTTGCGCGCGCAGCCGGAACTGCTGGCCCAGGCCGCTGCCCAGCCCGCCGCCCGGCTCGCGGTCATCATCCAGAAGACCACGCCCGGCACCGGCCTCGAAGCGCTGGTTGCGCGGCTAGGCGGGCGCGTCACCCTCGATCTGCATATCATCAACGCCTTTGCCGCCGAGGTGCCCGCGTCCGCGCTGGCGACGGTGGCCGGCGCCGATGGGGTGCGCTGGGTGTCGCTCGACGCCCCGGTGGTAAAGACCGATTGCACCGACTGTGTGAATACCACGCGGCTGCGCAACGCCTACGACCGCGCTATCCACGCCGATCAGGTCTGGGGCGACGGCCAGGGCTACGGCGTGGGCGTGGCGGTGCTCGACAGCGGCGTCAATCCCAACCAGGATCTCTACACCCCCTGGGGCCGGTCCCGGCTCGTCGCCTCCGCCGCGTTCAACACCGATTGGAACCGCACCCCCTTTGACGGCTACGGGCACGGCACGCACGTCGCCGGCATCATCGGCGGCAACGGCGCCGCCTCGCAGGGCAGCTATATCGGCATCGCGCCCGCCGCCAACCTGATCAACGTCAAGGTCAGTAACGACGACGGGTCGGCCAGCGCGTCGAGCGTCGTCGCCGGGCTACAGTGGATCAACGACAATAGAAATAGCTATAACATTCGGGTCGTTAACATTTCGCTCAACAGCACGCTTAAAGAATCGTATCACAACAGTGCCATCGACGCCGCCGTCGAGATCCTCTGGTTCAACAAAATCGTGGTCGTCGTCTCCGCCGGCAACAAGGGCGAACTCAACGCCCTCTATCCCCCGGCCAACGACCCCTTCGTGATCACCGTCGGCGCCACCGATGACCAGGGTACCCCCGGCATGGGCGACGACACGGTAGCTTCCTTCTCGGCCTACGGCCGAACCGAATCGGGCTTCTCGAAGCCCGACCTGGTGGCGCCCGGCACCGACATCGTGAGCCTGTTGTCGGCCCGCAACAGCACCATTGCCCAGGCGCACCCGGATCATATCGTCACCGACCCTTATTTCCGCATGTCGGGCACGTCCATGGCCGCGCCCATGGTTGCCGGGGCCGTGGCGTTGCTGTTGCAACGCGAACCCCAGTTGACTCCCGATCAGGTGAAGTTCCGCCTGATGACCACCGCGGCGCGCGAGGCCTGGCCGGGCTACACGGTCACCAAAGCCGGCGCCGGCTACCTCGATATCTATGCGGCAGTGCACACCGCGACCACCAATAGTGCCAACACCGGCACCAATGTCAGCCGGCTGCTCACCACGGGGTCGGATCCGATCTCCTGGGGTAGCGTGAGTTGGAACTCGGTGAGTTGGAACTCGGTGAGTTGGAACTCGGTAAGCTGGAACTCGGTAAGCTGGAACAGCGACTTTTGGGGTCCGTGACCGCAAGCATGATGGGTGGTGCACGACGGCTACCGCCGCGCCGCCCAAGGAGTTCCTGATGTTGAGATTACTGGCCCTTTCGCACGGGCGGGGTAGAGGTATGATCCAGGGACGCATCATCCTCGTGGCAGTGCTGGTGCTGCTGGGCCTGGGCCCCAGCCCGGCGCCGGAGCGCCCGTTGCGCGCGGCGCCCGCCCTGCTGGCGCAGGCCGGCGCCGATCCCCAGGCCATGCTGCGCATGATCGTGCAACAGGAGCCGGGTGCCGGCGAGGTGGCAGCCCTCGTGACGCGGCTCGGCGGCCGGGTGACGCGTGACCTGCACATCATCCACGCCTTCAGCGCCGAACTGCCGGGCCGGGCCGTGGCCGCGGTCGCGGCGGCGCCAGGGGTCCGCTGGATCTCGCCGGATGCCGCGGTCGCCACGACGGCATGCACCGCCCCCTGCATCCCCACTAACAACCTGCGCGGGAGCTACCCGCAGACGGCGCGGGCCACGAAGGTCTGGAATGACGCGCCCGCCTACCGGCAGGGCCAGGGCATCGGCGTGGCCGTGCTCGACAGCGGCATCAGCCCGCACCCCGACCTTGGCACCCGCGTGGTGGCGAACGTCACAGTGGGCGCCTCGCCCGTGGTGACCGATACCTACGGGCACGGCACCCACGTGGCCGGCATCATCGGCGGCAACGGCACGGCCTCCAACGGCACCTATATCGGCATGGCGCCCAAGGTCAACCTGGTGAACGTCAAGATCAGCAACGACGCGGGCGTCGCCAGCGCCGCCGACGTGGTGGCCGGGCTGCAGTGGGTGAACGACAACAAAAGCCGGTATAATATCCGGGTCATCAACCTCTCGCTGAACAGCAGCCTGGCGCAATCGTACCATGTCGATCCCATCGACGCCGCCGTGGAAATCCTGTGGTTCAACAAAGTGGTGGTCGTCGTCTCGGCGGGCAACGACGGCCGTAATGCGCTGCACCCCCCGGCCAACGACCCGTTCGTGATCACGGTGGGCGCGGTGGACGACAACAGTACCTGCGCTACCGGCGACGACCGCATGGCGGGCTTCTCGGGTTACGGGACAACCAGCGACGGCTTCGCCAAGCCCGATCTGGTGGCGCCGGGCGTGAACATCATCAGCACGCTGGCGGGATCGGGCGCGTTCTTGCCGGCGCAACACCCCGATCACCTGACCGCCGGCTTCACCGGGGCCGCGGCCTACTTCCGCATGTCGGGCACCTCGATGGCGGCGCCGGTCGTGGCCGGAGCGGCGGCCTTGCTGCTGCAAGCGGAACCCAACCTGACCCCGGATCAGGTAAAATACCGGTTGCTGGCGACGGCCCGTGCTCTGCCCCGGCCGGTTGGCCCCGGTGCCGGCGCAGGTATGGTCGACATCGAGGCGGCGTTGCGAAGCAGCAGCACGCAGTCCGCCAACACCGGCACCCCGGCCAGCCGTATGCTCTGGACCGGGACCGAGGCGGTGAACTGGAACTCGATCAACTGGAATTCGATCAACTGGAACTCGATCAACTGGAATTCCGTGAACTGGAACTCGATCAACTGGAACTCGATCAACTGGAACAGCGACGACTGGGGCCCCTGACCGGGTTGCAGCGCCGTGTGAGTGGTTTGCGAATGTACCTGGGCGGGCCGGGCGCGGGCCGGCCCAGCCGGGAGCGAGGTAGTGGATACGCCTCGCTCCGCTTGGTTGGAGAAAAGCTATGTCGAGGCGAGCCTGGGCCTATATCTGGGGAGTACTGGCGGCGGGAACCCTGCTCGGCAGCTGGTTGCTGCCGGGCCTGGCCGACGAGGCCGCGTGGCCGACCTGCATCGCCTTGACGTTGCTGGCCACCCTGGCGCTGCTTTTCAAGACTGTCTTTGAGATCCGGCACCAGACCGACGGCGGGTCCACCGCCTATAGTCCCGTGCTCGTCTTTTTCTTCGCCGGCGTGCTGTTGTTGCCGCCGGCGTTCCTGGTGCCGCTCGTTGTCATCCCGCATCTGATCGACTGGGCCAAAGAGCGCTGGAACAAGACCGGTAATTTGCCCGCATGGTATATTCAGCCTTTCAACATCGCCACCTATCTCATCGTGGGGGTGTTTGCCTGCGCGCTGTACCGCTGGCTGAATATCGGGCCGGTGACGGGCCTGTCGCCGGCGCCGGTGCTGGGCGTCATGGGCATTATCATGGCCTATGTCGTCCTGAACAGCCTGTTCATCGGCCTGGCGCTGGTGCTGGCCCGCGGGCTGTCGTGGCAGGCCACCGGGGTGCTCAACCCGGAGAACCTGCTGCCCGACTTTATCATGCTGTCGCTGGGGTACGCCGTGGCCTTGCTGTGGAACTTGAATCCGTGGCTGGTGCTGCCGGTGCTCTCCCCGCTGGTGCTGGTGTCGCGGGCGCTGCAGGTGCCCCAACTGAAGAAAGAGGCGCAGACCGACGGCAAGACGGGCCTGGCGAACGCGCGGCATTTCGGCAATCTCGCCAAAGCCGAGCTGGATCGCGCGGCCCGCTTCAACCGGCCCCTGGCGCTGGTCATGGCCGACCTCGACCTGCTGCGCGATGTCAACAACACCTACGGCCACCTGGCCGGCGATGTGGTGCTGACCGGGATCGGCCAGATTATTCGCGAGACGGTGCGCGAATACGATGTGGCCGGGCGGTTCGGCGGCGAGGAATTTGCCCTGGTGCTGCCCGAAGCAGGGCCGGCGGAAGCCCAGCGCCTGGCCGAGCGCCTGCGCCAGGCCGTCGAGGCGGCCAGCTTTAAAGTCACGACCAGCCCCACGCCGATCCACGTGACGATGAGCCTGGGTGTGGCCTGTTTCCCGACCGACGGCGATACGCTGACCGGGTTAATCCACGAGGCGGATGTGGCGGTCTACCAGGCCAAGCTGAAAGGGCGCAACCGCGTGGTCTGTGCCGTCGATGTGCCGCATCACATCCGGCTCGGCGATGTGACGGCGGGGCCGGCGGGCGAAGAGTCGGCCCGCGCCTACCTGGCCGCGCATGCGCCCAGCCTGCCGGCGGCCCCGCGACCGCCGGCCCCCCCGGCCTCTGTAGAGGCCCCCGCACCGGCAGCGAATGCCGCCAATGCGGGCGCGCCCGCCGCTGCCGCCGGATCGCCCGCCCTGGGTCCCGCCGCGGGCGGCCCCGCCGAATCGAGCGAGGAGTCGCACGATGCGGGCGGGCCATCAGAGTTGCTCTGGATGTTCGTCGGCGGCGTCACGGCCATCGCGCTGGCCGTCACCGTGCTGACCGGGGCCACCGGCGAGCCGCCGCACCTCGTGCCCCTGCTGCTGTTTGCGCTGCTGGCCGGGCTGTTTGAATGGCTGCAGATCAACGTCTATAGCGACAACACCACCTCGGTCTCGGTGGCGATCACCTTTGCCGCCGCCCTGGTCACCGGGGTGCCGGGGGTGGCGGTAGTCAGCGCGGTGATCGCGCTGGTTCATTATCTGCGGCGGCGTCCGCAGCCATACAAGACCGCCTTCAACTGGGCCACGCACCTGCTGGCCGGGGCGGCAGTGGTGCTGATCATGCAGTCGGTGCCGCTGCCGTTGCAACTGGAGAACGTACTCTGGCTGGTCGTGCCGACGGTGCTGGCCGCCCTGGTGCAATACGCCATCGAGAGCGGACTGGTCGCGGGGGCGATCAGCCTGGCGGGCGGGCTGCGCTTTATCAGCACCTGGCGCAAACAACTGCAATGGCTGGCCGCGCACTATGTCGTGCTCGGGCTGATGGGGCTGTTCCTGAGCACGGCCTACACCTCGCTCGGCACGCTGGGCGTGGCCGTGTTCACCCTGCCCGTGCTGATGATGCGCTATGCCCAGCAGCAATACGTGGATCGCACCAAGGACAGCGTCCAGGAGCTGACCCGCATGAACGGCGAGCTGGCCCGCGCCAATCGCGAGATCGTCAGCGCCAGCCGGTCGATCCAGCAACTCAACGACGAGTTATTCCTGACACTGTCCAAGATCCTCGACGTGCGCGATCCGTATGTCGGCGGCCATGCCTCGCAGGTGTCGCGCTATGCCACGGCCATCGCCGTCGAACTCGGCTTACCGCGCGAACGGGTCGAGCAGGTACGCCAGGCGGGCTTCCTGCACGACATCGGCAAGATCGCCATTTCCGAGCAGATTTTGCATAAACCGAGCAAGCTGACCGCCGAGGAATACGAGTACGTCAAGGGCCACGCGGCGATTGGCGCTGAGTTTCTGGCGACCAGCCAGGCGCTGCGGCACCTGGCGCCGATGGTGCGCGGCCATCACGAGCACTGGGATGGCGCGGGCTACCCCGACGGCTTGCGCGGCGAGGAGATCCCGCTGGAAGCGCGCATCCTGGCCGTCTGCGACGCCGTCGAGGCGATGGCCTCGGATCGGCCCTACCAGCCGGCCAAGTCGCTGCCCGAGGTGATCGCCGAGGTGCGCCGGTGCGCCGGCACCCATTTCGACCCGGCGGTGGTCGAGGTCTTCATCCGGGTGGCCCAGCGCGACGGCGCCACGCTGGTCGTGAACTCGGCCCGCGAGGTGCTCCGCAAGCAGGCCGATAGCCCCGACCCGTTCTCGCTGGAAACGCAGGTGTTCGCGCCCCAGCCCGCCCCGGCCTGACGCGCCGGGGGGGATCAAACGGGGCAAAATTGTGACGCCGTTGTAACGTCGGTAGGTTTGACGAGGGCCGCGCTTTCGGGTAACATTACCGTGTAACATACCGCCCCCGACGACCGGAATGACGCACGGTCGTTGACTAGCGCTCAATAAAGGCCCCGTTACGTTTGAAATCACCAACCACTGAATCACACGCCACCACGCCGCTGCGCCGGCCCCGGCGGGGCCGCCTGCGGCGCGGGGGTTGCTTGCTGCGCGTCCTGATTGTCCTGATCGTGCTCGGCGGGGGCGGCGCGCTGACGCTGAAACTGTTCGGCAACGATATCCTGCCGCCGCTGGTCGATGCGGTGCGCGGCGTCGTCGGGCCGGAGGCGATCGCGGAGGTCGAGAACCGCTACTACGGCTTCGTCGAAACCACCCATCAATGGCAGCGCGACCTGGGGTTGCGCCCCAAAGTCGTGGCGCCCTGGGCGGTCAGCACCGCGCCGCCCCGGCCCACCGACCCGGTGAGCGTGGCCGACGCCGGCGATAGCCAGGACACCGTGCCGGCAGTGCCCAGCCCCACGCCCGATCTCACCGTGATCCACGAGTTGCCGGGAGAACTGCCCAGCGAGACGCCCACGCCGGTGCCGGAGACGCGCGTCATCGACACGCTGCCGGCCACGCTGGCGCCGCCGACGCCGGTGCCGCCCACGGCCACCCGCCCGCCGAAACGGGCCACGCGCACGCCGCGCCCGGTGAAGCCCACCGCCACGCCGGTGTCCGAGCTTCCTGCGGCGCAGCCCACCGCGCCGCCCACCGCCGTCGCGGTCGAACCGGTGGCCCCGGCGGCCTCGCCGTCGCCGGTGATCGAGGCCGCCCCGCCGCCGGTGGCGCCGCCCCCGGTCTACACCGGCGCCGGCCCCGCGCCCATGGCGCCCATCATCCAGGACGGCGCACTGCCGGGCGAGGGCGTGTGGACCGCGGACGGCTTCCCGGCCGCGCCCGACGGCGGGTCGCCCGCCTTCTGGAAAACCTATCTGCGTCCCGACGCGGCGCGCCCGGATGCCATGGTCTACATGGTGCGCGTCGATCTCCGCCGCGTCCGGCTGCATATGGTGGCCGGGACCAAAGAGCCGGTCTCGGCGCTGGGCACGCATGGCAGCGGCGTGGTGCCGTCCGCCGACCAGGCCCTGCTGGCGGGCGCCTTTAACGGCGGGTGGAAGTCGGTCCACGGCAATTACGGCATGCGCGTCAACGGCCTGCAGATCGTGCCGCCCAACCCGCGGCCCGACACGGCCACGCTCGCCCTGCACGCCGATGGGCACATGGAACTGGCCGGCTGGAAGACGCTGCAAAACGCGGGCGACCTGGTAAGCTATCGCCAGAACTGCCCGCTGTTGATCGACAACGGTACGATCAACGTGTCGACGCACATCACCAGCACCTGGGGCCTGTCGCTGCTGAACGAGATGTATGTCTGGCGCTCGGGCGTGGCGACGACGCCCGACGGCGCGCTGATCTACGCCGCGGGCACGCCCATTTCCGCCGATGAACTGGCCGCCGCCTTCCAGCACGCGGGCGCGAACATGGCGATGCAGCTCGATATCAACAGCGCCTGGGTGCAGTGGCTGTCGTATGACCGCAACAGCGCGGGCCGCCCGCAAGCGACGCCGCTAGTGCCCGAGATGGCCTACCGGCGCGACCAGTATCTGTCTCCCAACGACCGCGATTTCTTCTACCTGACCTGGCGCATGTCCACAGCGCGGTAGGCGTTCGGCGGCGCGGGCCGGAAGCCGGCGCGGGCCGGCTTCAAACCGGCCCCTACAGCGCTCACGGCGCAGACCGTGGTGGGGGCGGAAGGTCGGGCGGGCCGGTTTCAAACCGGCCCCTACAGCGGGCATTGTAAAGCGCCCCGGTACGCATGATGATTGCGTACCGGGGCGCTTTGTTGCCTCGGGTGCGGCTATCCCGCGGGCCGGGGGTTTGCGGCGGTGGGGGCCGGGCGGGCTAGCGGGTTTCCAGGCGCCACTGGCCCTCGCCGTGGACCACCGAATGGACGTAATCGGCGACGTGCTCGCGCTCCTCCACGCCGTCCAGCACCATGCATTCCAGCACCGGCACCATGTCCGGGGCGACCTCATCCAACTCCTCGATCACCGGGCGCTCGTTGCGCGCGGGCGAGGGGTCGGTCACGTAGTCGTAGAGTTCGTCGGTGAGGGCGCGCTCGTTGACCTCGATATGGAAGAAGCGATAATTGTTGCTCATGGTTTCAGGCTCCTCTCAGGGCGCAGGGCGCCCATCCGTGTATAAGCTAACGCGATGACGGGGCCGGCGCGGCGACCGGCCGGTGGGCCTCGATACAGCGGACGCCCTGCGGCCCGACCGTGGCCGCGTGGCGCGTATGGGGCGGCAGCAATAGCCGGTCGCCGGGCCGCAGCACCAGGTCGGCCTGACCCGGCACGTGGAAGACGATGCTGCCTTCCAGGCAGACCAGCGTTTTCTCGTACGGGTGCGTATGCTCGCCGTAGCGGTCGTGCGGGCCGTTGCCCCACGTGTAGTGGGCCAGCCCCGCCGCGTCGAACTCGCGACCCAGCGCCGCAGCGTCCGCGCGACCCGGCTCAGGTGCGGGGTGTACCTTCAGTGGCTCAATCACAGCAGGTCCTCCGTCTCACAAAATCAAGGGGCCGCCCCTCTTGTTCCCTCTATTATAGTATAATCCGCGTGTCACGCGTACCCGAGTGAGGCGTGGCCTTTGTTTTTGGCTAGCGAAAGGATGGGGAAACCGTGAAGCAACTGGAAGTCTCGGAGGCGGCGGCGCCGCGCTCCCAGCAGATCGGCGCGGTGGGCACGCTCTCGCCCGCCTTCGTGGTCGTGACAGGGGCCTTTATCGCCTGTCTCATCGTGGCGAATATTATCGCGGTCAAACTGGTCAGCATCGGCGGCCTGATTTTGCCCGCCGCCGTGATCGTGTTCCCGCTGAGCTACCTGTTCGGCGATGTGCTGACCGAGGTCTACGGCTTTGCCCGCGCCCGGCTGGTGATCTGGCTGGGCTTCGCCTGCAACGCGCTGGTGGTGCTCGCCATCCTGGCGGCGGGGGCGCTGCCGGGCGCGCCGTTCTGGACCGGGGGCGACCAGGCCGCCTACGACCGCATCCTGGGCTTCACGCCGCGCCTCTTGCTTGCCTCTTTTCTAGCCTATCTGATCGGCGAGTTCGTCAATTCGTATGTGCTGGCCCGGCTCAAGGTCGCCACGCGCGGGCGCCTGCTGTGGCTGCGCACGATCAGCAGCACGCTGGCCGGGGAGGGGCTGGACTCCCTGGTCTTCATCACCATCGTCTTCTACGGCACACCGGACCTGGGCACGATCATCGTGACGCAGTGGCTGTTCAAGTCGGCCTACGAGGTGATCGCCACGCCGCTGACCTATCTCATCGTCGGCTGGCTCAAGCGGGTCGAGGGCGTCGATCACTTCGACTACCACACCGATTTCAACCCGGTGGCCGTGCAGAAGGGGCTGTAACGGGGCCGGGCGGACACATCGGTTCCGCCCCTACGGCGGGGGGCGACGAGGACGATAGGGAGGCCGGGCGGACACGCCGGTCCGCCCCTACATCGGGATCAGGGTCGGCATATCCGGCCCGCGGGAGAGGGTCTTGCCATGCGACTGTCGGAACGGTTCGCGGCTGCGCTGGGCTATGCGACGGAGTTGCACGCCCGGCAGGTGCGCAAGGGATCGGGCGTGCCCTACATCGCCCACCTGCTGGCCGTGACGGCCCTGGTGCTGGAGTATGGCGGCGACGAGGACACGGCGATTGCCGCGCTGCTGCACGACGCCGTGGAGGACCAGGGCGGCGCCGCGACGCGGGCGGCCATAGCAGCGCGCTTCGGCGAACCGGTCGCGGCTATCGTGGACGGCTGCAGCGACACCGACGTGGTGCCCAAACCGCCGTGGCAGGCACGCAAGGAAGCCTACATCGCGCACATCGCGGCGGCGCCACCGGCGGTGCTGCTGGTGTCCGCCGCCGATAAGCTACACAACGCCCGCTCGATCCTGGCCGACTACCGGCAGGTGGGCGAGGCGCTGTGGGAGCGCTTCACCGGCAGCCGCGCGGGCACCCTCTGGTACTATCGCGCGCTGGTCACGGCCTACCGGCAAAGCGCCGCCCCGCGCGCCCTCATCGACGAACTCGACCGCACGGTGACGGAACTGGAGCGCCTGGCCGGGCCCGCGTAGCCAGGACACATCCGCAAGACGAGACTCTTCGCTGCGCTCAGAGTGACAGGCTTGAGAGGTGATTCAGGCCGGAGTGGTGGTGAGGATCTCCCAGCCGTGCGCCTCCGCGGCAGCCCGCAGGCGGGGATCGGGATCGACGGCGATGGGGCGGCCCACCGACGCGAGCAGGGGAATGTCGGCGGCGCTGTCGCCATAGGCCACGCAGTCGGCCAGGAATACGCCGCGCTCCGCCGCCAGGGCGCGGGCCCGCGCGGCTTTGGCCGGGCCGTGGTTGATCGGAGCGCCGCCCATGCGCCCGGTGTAGCGACCGTCGCGCAGTTCGGGCCGGGTGCCTTCGCCGCGGTCGGCGCCCACCTCTTCGGCGATGACCTTGGCGGCGTCGTGCAGCCCGCCGCTGAGCAGCACCACAGTGTCGCCGGCGCGTTTGTGCTCGGCGAGGCGGGCCACCATCTGCGGCTTCAACTGGGCGCGCACCAGGTCCATGCCCGCGCGCCCGGCTTCCTCCACCTGCGCGCGCGAGGTGCCGGCCAGGAGTTGCAAGATGGCCCGCCAGCGCAACTCCGTCGCGTACGGGCCGGGGAGCATGCGCATCAGCAGCAGGTAGCCCTGGGCCAGCGCCATGCGCCGGGGCGCGAACATGCGCATCCGCCGGCCCTCGCGCACAAAGCCGCGCGTCGAATTGCCGTCGATCAGCGTGCCCTCAATATCGCAAAACACCATGCGCCCCATGCCTGCTCGGTGCCTCCCCTTGCGTACGTAATCAGTTCTTGCGCTGGGCCACGGGGTCGGGTTCGGGGCCGGCCAGGTCCAGGCTGACGAGGTGCGGGGCCGGCGTGCCGGCGGGGTTCTCCGTGCCCAGCGCCGCCATTTCGTCGTCGATGACAACGTCCTCCTGCGCCCCGGCGGGCCGGGCGGCCAGGGCAGGAGCGGGCCGGCGACCGTGCCTCTTTAGAGGCAGGCGGCGGACGACCATGCCCAGCACCAGGGTCAGTTCTTGCACACGCAGGAAGTAGAGCGCCCCGCCGTAGGCCAGCACGCCCAGGCCGCCGGGGATCACGAGCGCCAGCGCCTCGGTCAGCCGGTTGCCCGGCGCGGGCAACAGGGCGGCCAGCCCGGCCCAGGCGGCGAAGCTGACCACACCCATCAGCCCGGCGGCCAGCGTGGCCTTGAGTGCCGTGCGCCCCACGCCCTCCCCGTGCAGCCCGCCCAGCGCGCGCCAGAGCAGGACTCCGGTGACCAGCGCGTTGAAGGTGAGCTGTGCGCTGTTTGCCAGGACCAGGCCGGCCATGCCCAGCGGCTCCTTCAGCAGCAGCGCCGTCACTACGTAGACGCCCACGCCGCCGATGCCCACCGCCACCGGGATGACCGTGTTCTTGCGCGAGTAGAAGCCGAAGATGAGCACCTGGTTGAGCGCGGCGCCCGGCAAGCCCGGCACATAGCAGAGCAGCGCCAGCACCGTGCGCCACTTGTCGCCCTCGTTAAAGGCGCCGCCCTCGAAAAACAGCGTGACGATGGGCGCGGCCAGGAAGAAGAGGCCGGCGGCGGCGGGCAAGACCAGCACCGTCACCATGCGCAGCCCGGTTCCCAGCGTGCGCCGGTAAGCCGGCTCGTCGCCGCGGGCGAAGTGCTGCGAGAGCGACGGCAGCGCGGCCAGCGAGATCGCCGCGCCCACCAACCCCAGCCCGAACTGGATCAGCGTGGTGCTGAAGCGCATCGCGGCCACGCTGCCCTCGCCCGTCTCGAAGGCCCAGCGCCGGTCGATCAGCAACGCGGCCTGGCTGATCACCAGGCTCAGGGCGATGGGCGCGTAAAGCGTGAGGATGCGCCGCACCGCCGGGTGGCGAAAGTCGAGCGAGAGGCGGATCGGCACGTCGCGCAGGCCCGGCCACTGGATCGCCACCATCAGCACGGCGCCGAGCACCATACCCACGGCCAGGCTCTCCACCCCCAGCCACCACGACAGCCCCAGGGCGGACACAATGATCGCCACGTTCAGCGACGACATGGCAAACGAGGGGAAGGAGTAGCGGTGCAGCGCATATAGCGCCGACATCAGCACCGCCGACACGCCCATGAACACCACGCCCGGCAAGACGATCTGCGTCATACCTACAGCCAGGGCCTGGGTCGCGGGCGCGGCATCGGCGGCGATGAACTGCACCAGCGGCTCGGCGAAAATTTCGAGCACCGCCACGCCCACCAGCAGCACGGCCAGGGCGCCGGTCATAATGATGCCCAGGATGCGGCCCAGTTCGGCCCGGCGCTCCAGCGTGGTGTACTCGCTCAACACCGGCACCAGGGCCGCGCTGACCATGCCGCTGATCAGCAGATCGTAGATGATGGTGGAGATGTGCGAGGCGGCGGTAAAGGCATCAACTAGCGGGCCGCCGCCGAAGAGGTGGGAGATAGTGACTTCGCGACCCAGGCCCAGCACCCGGCTGAGCACCGAGCCGAGCATGATGATGCCGGCAGCGCGGGCGATTCGTTGGACGGCCATATTAGTCCGCCGCCTCGCCCCGCCCGGCGCGCCCGATGCCGCCCCGCTCGTCGTTGCGGTCGTGGCGGCTCTGGCGCTGGATGCGCTCAATCAGCCCGGTGGTGCTGCGGCCCGGCACGAAGGGCACGATGACCACCTCGCCGCCCGTGGCCCGCGCCGCCTCGACTTCGGGCAGCGGCTTGCCGCTGCTCGCATCGCCGCCCGCGCTATAGTCGCCGCCCTTCACGTAGACATCGGGTTCCAGGGCCGCCACCAGGCGGGTGGCCGTCGGCTCGCCGAACAGGACGACGTAGTCCACGCAGGCCAGCGCGGCCAGGAGTTCGGCCCGCTCCTCGGCGGGCACCAGGGGCCGGGTCGGGCCTTTGTAGGCGCGCACCGAGGCATCGTCGTTGAGTCCGACGATCAGCAGATCGCCCAGGGCGCGCGCCGCTTGCAGATAGCGGACGTGGCCCACGTGCAGCAGGTCGAAGGCGCCATTGGTGAAGACGACGCGCCGGCCCGCCGCGCGCCATTCCTCGCGCCGCCGCACCAGCGTGTCCAGCGTTACTACTTTGTCGGTCAAGCTTGCTTCTACTCCCCAGCCGCGGCTAGCGCCATCCCCGGCTTCCCGCCCGGACAGAATGCGCCCCGCTACTATAACATAGCGCCCCGACCCGCCGCAACGCACGGGCGACATCGGGGTGGGCGAGCAACCTAACCCCCTTGCCCCCCTTCCCGCCGCGGGAAGGGGGGAATCGCTTTCGCTATTGAAAGTAACACCACTCCCCGCGGCGGGAGAGGTTGGGCGCGCGTCGGGATGCCACACGATGCCGCGCCCCCGGCCCAGCCGTAGATCTCGCTCCTTGCGAGCTGTAGGGGCCGGTTTCAAACCGGCCCGGTACTCTGCCGCCTTACGCCGCTTGCGTCGCACCGAGTTTCGCACATTTGTTCCACAATTTTGCCGGGCAATTGTGGATAACTTTGATGGGGTACACGGCAGCACTCTACATGGCACAGCAAGGAAAGGCCGCGTTGGCCGCTTCCGACCTTGGCCGTCCCTCGCCCTTGTCACTCTGAGCGCAGCGAAGAGTCTCGTCGCTTCGGGATACAAGACGGAGATTCTTCGCTGCGCTCAGAATGACAGGTGGGAGGGGCGGCCCGGCGTCAGGTGAGCGCGGCCAGCCGGGGCAGGAAGTGTTGCCAGCCGGCCAGGTGGTGGCCGATGCGCTCTTCCTGGTCGGCAGGCGCGGCGGTGTAGGGGCCGTGGGTGAGGGTGAGCCGGGTGCCGCCCACCGGGTGCGGAGCGAAGGCCACGGTCACGGTGCGCGCCGGGTGGTCGGGCGGGTCGTGGTCCCAGCGCCAGGTAAAGGCCAGCGCGCGACCGGGATCGAAGACCGTATAGTGCCCGCGCAGGTGCCGGTCCATAGCGGGCCAGCGCAGGCGATAGGCCCCGCCGCGGGCCGGGGTAATCGTGGCCTCTTGCGGCCACCAGCGGCAGAGGCGCGCCGGCTCGGTCCAGCAGGCGAAGGCCGCCGCCGGGTCCAGGTGGGCAGCACGCTGGTCAGCACCAGGCGATCTGGGCCGGAGGATAGCTGCTCTACCCCGCCGGCGCCGGAAGCCGGCTCTATTGTGCTCATGGACAGTCCTTATCGCACGTGCATCAGCCCTAGTAGTCCGCCACCCTGATTCTGATGGGCAGCGGGCCGGTTTGAAACCGGCCCCTACACCTGGCAGCAGGCCGGTTTGAAACCGGCCTCTACACCTGGCAGCAGGCCGGTTTGAAACCGGCCCCTACACTGCACAATCACTGTGGTGAAGCACTAGGCCGCCTTGCTTATTGGCGGGCGCGCGCGGGCAGGCGCAGGCGCCAGGGATGGATCAGCAGCGGCAGCCAGACCAGGTAGGCGACGAGGTCGCGCAGGGCGTAGATCTGCAGCAGGGTGGTTTTATCCCACTGCAGCGCCGTGGGGCTGTTCTGGATCCGGAGGAGCCGGTTCCAATCGCTCAGCGCGAGGACGACGAACGCCGTGCTCGTGGCGATCAGCCAGGTGAGCAGGGCATGGCGGTGCTCGCGCCAGATCCAGCGCAGGGTCGCGGCGGGGCCTAAGTGGGTGGGAAAGGTAGGGTCGGTGGTGAGCAACCCCGCAAACGCCACCGGGCACAGCATCAGCGGGGGCAACGCCAGCCGCATGAGCAGGCGCCCCAATGCCGGCAGGTCCACACCGAGATTGATGCCGGTCAGCAGATAGATCGCCAGGCAGAAACCGGCGCCTAGAACGAGCAGCGCGATGACCCCTCGTTCATACCAGGCGCGGGTGAGCCGTCTCGCCAACTGTTCCATAGACGCCTACCCCGCAAGGATCAGCGGCGCGCCTGTTCCCCATGGGGCCACCAAGCGGCACCAGGGGCACGCCGTGACCATCGGCTGCAAATACTCACTGGAGCCCCGCCCGCCCAGGACGCCGCGCAGCCATCGGCGTGAGGAGGTGGGTCTATTATAGCACGAGTGAATTTTCGCCCGCCACAATTCTGTACAATATGTAGGATTCTTTGTAAGGATGGCTTAAGGTTGCGGTCGGCAGCGCAGACCACCTCGCACACGCGGGGCAGCGGCTTCCCGGTCGTGGCCCGTTTGCTTAGACGGCGGCGGGCCGGGTGGCCAGGCGCCGCACGTCGAGGATGCCGGGCGGCGTGCCGTGCAGCAGCAGGGCCACCAGTCGTTCGGCGGTCTTCAGCCCCCAGCCCATGCCGTGCCCCGTGAAGCCGACAGCGAAGCCCACCCCCGGCAGGTCGGGCACCAGCCCCACCAGCGGAATATGGTCGGACGAGAAGCCCATCACGCCCGACCAGCGGTGGGTGATGGGCACGCCGGCCAGTTCGGGGAAGTAGCGGGCCAGGAAGCTCGCGAGTCCGGCCTGCACGCCGGGCGTCACCCGGTCTTCGTAGCCGATCTCCTCGGCGCGGAAGTGGTGGCGCCAGCCGCCCAGCAGGAACGCGCCGTCGGGCAGTTGGCGGAAGTATTCAAAGCCCCAGTCGGCGTAGCCGGGCCGGTCGAGCACCCGCGTGGCCACCGGGGCCGTGACGAACACCTGGCCGCGCGTCGGCGCCACCAGCCCGGCAAAGAAGGGGTGCAGCAGCGGCGCGTAGGCGTTGGTGCAGAGGGCCACCCGGCGGCAGCGGATCGCCGCCAGCCGTGAGCGCACCTCCAGCCCGTCGCCCAGCGGGCGGATGGCGAAGACCTCGCTGTTCTCCAGCAGGCGCGCGCCGCGCGCCCGCACCAGCGCCTCGGCCAGCCGCGCCGGGTGGGTGGCCCCGTCGCCCGGCTGGACGATCGCCGCCGTGAAGCCACGCCCGGTCGGGTCGCCGTGCCCGAACTCGCCGGGCAGCCCCGCCGTCGCCAGCGCCGCCGCCGTGCGTTCCAGCGCCGCCGCCTCCGGCCCATCCAGCGCCAGCACCAGCGACCCGTTTTGCTCGTGCGGCACGCCGTACTCGGCGGCCAGGCCGAACATCAGCGCCCGGTTCTCCAGGGTGAGTTGCCAGACCTCGCGGGCGACCTCGGCGCCGTATTGCTCGACCGCTTCATGGTAGTAGGCGGCCAGCCCGGTCAGCACCATGCCCGCGTTGCGCCCCGTGGCGCCCGCCGCGACGTGCCGCGCCTCGACCAGCACCACGTCCTCGCCCGCGGCCACCAGGCAGCGCGCCGTATACGCGCCGACAATGCCCGCGCCCACCACACAGGTATCGCAGGTCAGCGTTTGCTCCCCGCTGCGATCTTGCCAGTAGGAAACCGTCATCGCGCACAACCCTCCTCGCGGGCAGTATAGCACAGCCGCCGGGGGCCGCCAAACCTAACTCCCCGGCCCCCCTTCCCGCCGCGGGAAGGGAGAGAGTGGTGCGCTGTCCGCTCCCCTCTCCGCTGCGGGGAGGGGCCGGGGGTGGGGTTCGCCGGGCGGGTACGCTTGACCCATCCGGCCTGACAGAGTACAATGCCAGAAGGCCGGGCATGTGTGCCCGCCGGAGAGTATCCTTATGAAGCTGATCGTTCAGATACCCTGCCACAACGAAGAACAGGCGCTGCCGGTGACCATCCCGACCATCCCGCGCCAGATCCCCGGCGTGGACCAGGTCGAGATCCTCATCATCGACGACGGCAGCCAGGACCGCACGGTCGCGGTCGCCCGCAGCCTGGGCGTCGACCACGTTGTGCGCCATACGTCGAACCATGGGTTGGCCGCCGCGTTCCAGACCGGCCTCGATGCTTGCCTGCGGCTCGGCGCCGACATCATCGTCAATACGGATGCCGACAACCAGTACCCGCAGGATCGCATTCCCGATCTGATCGCCCCCATCCTGCGCCAGGAAGCCGACATGGTGATCGGCGACCGCCAGGTGGCCGAGATCGAGCACTTCTCGCCGATTAAAAAATACCTGCAAGGGTTCGGGTCGCGGGTGGTGCGCGCGGTATCAGGCACCGACGTGCCCGACGCGCCCAGCGGCTTCCGCGCCTTCTCGCGCGAGGCCGCGTTGCGCCTGCAGGTCATCACCCAGTACACCTACACCCTGGAGACGATTATCCAGGCGGGCAAAAAGAACCTGGCCGTGGGCCATGTGCCCGTGCGCACCAACCCCATGCTGCGTAAATCGCGCCTGGTGCGCTCCATCCCCGATTACGTCAAGAAGTCGATGACCACCATCGTGCGCATCTGGGCGCTCTATGAGCCGCTCAAGATTTTCACCTACATCGGCGGCATCTTCATTTTCATCGGACTGTGGGGGGTCTTCTGGCTGCTCTACCACTGGGCTATCGACGAGAACTTCAACTGGTTCCGTACCTTCACCGGCCACCTGCCCACGACCTTCGCCGCCGTGCTGGGCTTCATCTTCGGCATCCAGATCTTCCTCATCGGCCTGGTGGCCGACATCCTGGCCGCCAGCCGCCGCCTGACCGAAGAAACGCTCTACCGGGTCAAACGCATGGACCTGGAACTGGCCGAGCTACAGCGCCGCGGTCAGACACTTGTCACCACCTTGCAAGAGCACGGGCTGGACGGCGCTGCCGTCGCTGCAACCACGCCGCCTGCGCCAACCGAGACGCCCGATGCGCATCCCGCTCCCATTCCCGCCGCGCGCGATGCCGTGACTGCGCCACCCGAATACATCCCGAACGGCGTGACATCCCCTGCCGGGCTCGACACCGCCATCGACACCGACACCGCCCGGTTGCCCGATTCGCCCTCGACATCCTGAGCGCCATGGCCTGATACTTGCTGACCGCAAACCAACGGAGAACTGTATCCGTATATATTGTGATAACTTTAACAATCTTCCCGCAACAAAATATCGGAACGGTCCGGTGATGCCGCGGGCGGGCCTCTTTGTAGGGGACACCCCGAAAATGGGCAATTGTCACTGGAAAAACATTGTGATATAATACACGCTGTTTTAGGCGGCGGAACCAACCTCCCGCCCCGCCGCAAGGAGGCAACGGATGCTCGAATGGCTCGCGGTCTTGCTCTTTGTCACCATTTGCCTGGCGAACGCGGTGTTATTGGGTAACATCAGCCGCATTGTCGGCCCGCACCGGCCCACGGCGGCGAAACTCTCGCCCTATGAGTCGGGCATGCCGCCCATTGGCCCCGCGCACCAGCGCTATACCGTCCGCTACTATCTGATCGCCATGCTCTTTGTCATCTTCGACATTGAAGCGGTGTTCCTCTATCCCTGGGCCATTGCCTATAACGCGATCGGGATTTATGGCCTGGTGGAAATGATCCTGTTCTTGCTGTTGCTCATCGTGGCCTACGTGTACGCGTGGCGGAAGGGAGCATTCGATTGGGCGTCTTAGAGAATCGTTTTAAGCCGGGGGTGATCACCACCACGGCCGACTTCCTGTTCAACTGGGCGCATCGCTCGTCGATGTGGCCGCTGATCCTGGGCACCGCCTGCTGCGCCATTGAAATGATGGCGGTGGGCATCTCGCGCTTCGACATGCTGGAGCGCTTCGGCATGCTCTACCGCTTCTCGCCGCGCCAGAGCGACGTAATGCTCGTCTGCGGCACCGTCACCAAGAAGTTCGCGCCGGTCATGCGCACGGTCTGGGACCAGATGGCCGAGCCGAAGTATTGCATCGCCGTGGGCAACTGCGCGTCCGCCGGGGGTCCGTTCCCCACGTATGCGGTCGTGCAAGGCATCGACGAGGTGGTGCCGGTCGACATCTACATCCCCGGCTGCCCGCCCATTCCCGAGGCCATGTTCTACGGCATCATGAAGCTGCAAGAGCAGATCAAGCAGAACACCATCGCCAAGAAGGCCGCCGTGGATGTCACGGCACGGAGCGTGTAAGATGCCTCCTGTTCCTCCTTTGCAACACGTCGATCCGGAGACGCATGTCGCGGTGCAACGGCTGCGCGCCGCCATGCCCGACGCCATCGAGGGGGTGAGTTCGCACCGCGACCAGGTCACGGTGCGCATCCCCAAAGATCGCTGGGTGGCGGCGGCACAGTTCCTGCGTGACGATCCGGAGTGCAGTTTCGAGATGATGCTCGATCTGACCGCCGCCGATTACCCGCCGCGGCCCCAGCGCTTCGACGTCATCGCCCATCTCTACAGCTTGAGTAAAGGCCACCTGCTGCGCATCAAGACCGGGGTGGCCGAGGGGGACAGCGTGGACACGCTGACCACCGTCTGGAAAACGTCGAACTGGTACGAGCGCGAAGCCTACGACATGTTCGGTGTCCAGTTTGCCGGGCACCCCGATCTCCGGCGCATCCTGATGCCGGAGAACTGGGTGGGTTACCCGCTCCGCAAGGACTACCCGCTGGCCGGGTATTAGCCGGGGCGAGGGAGAGGTACGTCACATGGCTGATGAGAGACCTACCTGGGAAATCGAGTCGCTGGAGCCGCAGGCCGAGGGCGACGCCGCGGTGGCCGCGGTCTTGGCCGAGCAACCCCATCCCGTACAGGAGCAAGAACTCCTGCTGAATATGGGGCCGCAACACCCCAGCACGCACGGCGTGTTGCGCGTGCTGCTGGAACTCGACGGCGAGATCGTGAGCAAGGCCATCCCCGATCTGGGCTTCTTGCATCGCGGAATCGAGAAGATCGGCGAGTATCGCCAGTACAATCAGTTCGTGCCCTGGACCGACCGCATGGACTATGTGGCCGCGTTCACCAGCAACCTGGCCTGGGTGCAGGCCGTCGAGGGGCTGATGGGCCTGGAGATTCCGCCGCGGGCCAGGTTCCTGCGCGTCATCTTCTCCGAACTCCAGCGCATCGCCTCGCACCTGCTCTGGCTCGGCACCCACGTCATGGACCTGGGCGCCGTGACCGTGTTCCTGTTCGCCATGCGCGAACGCGAACTGGTACTGGACCTGTTGGAGATGCAGACGGGCGCGCGCCTGACCCTGAACGCCCAGCGCGTGGGCGGCTTCCCGAAGGACATCCCGCCCGGCTTCCTGGAGAAGTTGGACGACTTCCTGCGCGTCATGCCCGGCCACATCCACGAGTATGACCGGCTGCTGGCCGAGAACCCCATCTTCCTGCGCCGCGTCAAGGGCATCGGCGTGATCTCCGCCGCCGAGGCCGTGCAGTGGGGCCTCACCGGGCCGAGCCTGCGCGGATCGGGCGTGGCCTATGACATTCGCAAGGCCCGGCCCTACGCCGCCTACGACCAGATCGACTTCGAGATCCCGGTGGGCAGCCACGGCGACGTGTACGACCGGTATCTGGTGCGCATGGAAGAAATGCGCCAGAGCCTCAAGATCATCCGCCAGGCCGCGGACATGCTGCCCGGTGGCCCGGTTATGACCGACGATATCCGGGTGGCCTTGCCGGGCAAGGAAGCGCTGATGACCTCTATCGAGGCCATGCAGCGCCACTTTATCCTGGTCATCTACGGGTTGCGCCCGCCGGTGGGCGAGTACTACAGCGCGGTGGAGGCGCCGAAGGGCGAGCTGGGCTGGTATATCATCAGCCACGGCGAGTCGAACCCCTACCGGGCGCGCTGCCGCCCGGCATCCTTCACCAACTTGCAGGGGCTGCCGATCATGGTCGAAGGTGCGCAGATCGCCGACGTCATTGCCGCCATCGGCAGCATCGACATCGTCGTAGGTGAGGTGGATCGCTAATGGCCGATACTGCTGTACGCATCATCCCGCCGGACCAGGTGCAGGAGATCCTGACCCGCTATCGGGATGTCGATCCGATGGAGGCAATGATCCCGGTCCTGCAAGAGATCCAGACCCGCTTCGGCTTCGTGACCCAGGCCGTGGTCGACCAGATGGCCGAGGTTTTGGGCATCTCCGAGACCGAGATCTACGGCGTGGTCACGTTCTACAGCTTCTTCCGCTTCAGCCCGGCGGGCGGGCGCACGCTGATCACCTGCGAGGGCACGTCGTGCTACGTGCGCGGGGCGGCCAGGTTGCGCGAAGCCATCGAGGAGCGCCTGCACATCACGGCGGAGGGCACCACGGCGGACAACCGGCTGTCGTTCCTGCCGATGTCGGTCTGCATCGGCGCGTGCGACCTGGGGCCGCTGGTGGAGGTCGAGGGCCACTATTACAGCAACGTGACCCCCGAGAAGCTGAACGCGATCATCGACGAGTGGGCGGACAAGCCGCTGGGCGAGGTGGCCCACGGCCACGACGAAGGCGCGACGGGCAGCGGCATGGGCCCCTACGGGTTCGGCCCGCCCGCCGCCGCGCTGGGCAGCGCCCTGCCGGAGCAAGGCCAGCCGCCGCCCGGCCCGCCGCGCACCGGCCAGAGCACGCGGGGCATCCGCGACTAGCGAGTGGTCAGTGGGCAGTAGTCAGTGGTCAGTAAAGAACGAATGGTCGGAAATGAGAAGGGGCCGGTGATAAGGGGCGGTGGTGAGACCTGTGCTCAATAACCGAGCACTACCGACCACTGACCACTGATCACTGACCACTAGACAGAGGACGAACTATGAGCAGCGCGGCATACTATCCGTTGGACACCAACGTCCGCAGCCAGATTACGCCGGAGCAGTTCGAGCAGCGGCAGCAGGCGGCGCGCGACCTGTGGCGCCGCACCTATCAAGACGCCGGCAAGCCGGTGATCCTGGTCGGCTGGGGGTCCTGTAGCGTGGCCCACGGCGCGGTCGAGACCTTCTGGGCCATCAGCAAGTGGCTGGACGACAACCACGCCGTCGCCGTGCTGCGGCGCACCGGCTGCATCGGCCCCGACTACGCCGAGCCGCTGGTCGATGTCGTCATGCCCAACGGCGGCCCGCGCATCTCCTATCATCACATCACCGCCGACCGCGTGCCCGAACTGATGGAAAGCCTCTGGCGGCGTCGCGACCTCAAAAAGGAGTGGGCCTTCTGCGTCCTCGACCGCGAGGACTTCAACAACTCCAACAAGAGCTACGAGGGCATCCCGGCGGCGCTCGAACTCGACCAGTTCAAGCTGCAAAAGCGCGTCATCATGCGTAACATGGGCTATATCGACCCCGAGTCGATTGACGACTACATCGCGCGGGGTGGCTACCAGATGCTGCGCGAAGTGCTGGGCGGCATGGACCCCGAGGCGATCATCAAGACGATCACCGACTCGAACCTGCGCGGGCGCGGCGGCGCGGGCTTCCCCGCCGGCATCAAGTGGGCCGGCGCGCGCAAGGCCCGGCGCACACCCAAGTACGTCATCTGCAACGCCCACGAGGGCGAACCCAACGTGTTCAAGGACCGCCGCCTGCTGGAGAGCGACCCCCACGCCGTGCTCGAAGGTATGATGATCCAGTGCTACGCCATCGGCACGCCCTGGGCCTACTTCTATGTCGGCGACGAGTATCCGCTGGCGATCCACCGCACCAAGGAAGCCGTGCGCACGGCCTACGCCGCCGGACTGCTCGGCGACAATATCCTGGGCAGCGGCTTCTCCTGCCATGTGGACGTGCAGATGGGCGGCGGCGCCTACATCTCCGGCGAAGGCACCGCGCTGATGTTCGGCATCGAGGGCAAGCGGGCCATGCCCCGCGCCAAGGTACAACGCTCGGTCGAGGCCGGGCTGTGGGGCCTGCCCACCTGCGTAAACAACGTCGAGACGATGATCAACGTGCCCTATATCCTCAAGAACGGCGCCGACTGGTACACCGCCATGGGCACCGAAAAGAGCAAGGGCACCAAGCTGTTCACCCTGATGGGCAATATCGAGCGCGTCTGCACGGTGGAGTTGGAGATGGGCCGCACCATGCGCGACCTGGTCGAGATCTGCGGCGGCGGCACCGGCAAACTGCCCTTCAAGGCGATCCAGACCGGCGGGCCATCCGGTGGTTGCCTGGCCGAGCAACACCTCGACCTGCCCATGGACTTCGAGTCGCTGGAGCCGGCCGGCGGCACGATGGGTAGCGGCGGCTACGTGGTCTACGACGAGAGCGTCTGCATCGTCGATATGAGCCGCTATTTCAACCGCTTCAACCGCTACCAGTCGTGCGGCAAGTGCTTCCCGTGCCGCATCGGCACCAAGTCGCTGCTCGAAATGACCGACCGCATCGCCTTTGGCGGCGGGCGGCCCGAGGATCTGGACGTGATGTGGCGCTGGAGCGAGCACGTGGTGGAAATGTCGCTCTGCGGCCTGGGCCAGACGGCGCCGCTGCCGCTCATGGGCGGCATCCGCTGGTTCCGCGACGAGTTCGTGGAGCACATCACCGACAAGTATTGCCGGACGGGCACCTGCGTTAAGCTCAACGAGATCCAGGCGCGCAAGAAAGCCGGCCAACCCGTGCCCGATTACGAGCAGCCGTTCCTGCCGGTGCGGGTGGGTGAGCGGGCGCTGGCGCTGGGCAGCCCCAGTAACCGCGACTTCGCCGCCACCGCGGGCACCGACCGCGACGGCGGGGCAAACGGCGCGGGAGGCAACGGGGCGGGCGCGCCCACCGGCGCGAAAACGATCGTGGTCACGCCGCGCGATTAGCCGTGGCGGGCACGTGTCATGCTAACGGAGCAGGCAGGCTTCGTCTGACTACGCGGCGACACGCTTCGCCGCGTTGGCATGACCCAGTCACCGGGTAACACGGCAGCAGTACCGAGCACACTGTGCGGATTGGCAGCTTACCCGCTAGAGCCGGGACGGCTATCTAAGGAAGGTCTTATGGCTGACGTAACCGTTATCATCGATGGGATCAAGGTGCAGGTGCCCGACGGCACGTATATCATCGATGCCGCGAAGAAAATCGGCATCGACATCCCCAACTTCTGCTATCTGCCGGGCTTGCGCGCGTTCGGCGCCTGCCGCATGTGCTCGGTGGAGACCAAAGGCCGCAAGGGCTGGGAAATCGGCATTTCCTGTTCGATGCCGGCCAAAGACGGGATGGAAGTCCGCACCCTGACCGACAACGTCTGGGAACAACGCCATATGATCATGGAGTTGCTCGACGTCGACCACCCGCTCGACTGCCCGATCTGCGAGGCCAACGGCGACTGCCGCTTGCAAGACTACGGCTACGAGTACGGGGTGATCGGCAAGGAGCTGCGCCGCCCGAAGATCGTCCGCCCCGCCGAGCGGCTGTCGCCGGCCATCGACCTCGACCGCGACCGCTGCGTGGTCTGCGGGCGCTGCGTGCGCGCCTGCGACGAGCAGATCGGCGCGGTGGCGCTAGCCTTCGTCCAGCGCGGCATCGAGACGGTGATCGACGCGCCCTTCGGCAAGTCGCTGATGGACACGCCCTGTGTCGAGTGTGGCCAGTGCGTGGAGGTCTGCCCGGTGGGCGCACTCAGCAGCCGCATCCAGATGCACCCGGTCCACCACTGGCAGCAGCGCAAGACGCGCACTACTTGCCAGTCCTGCGCCGTCGGCTGCACCATGCAGGTGGGCGTGCACAACAACCTGCTGGCCGAGGTTCGTTCGCAGGACGCGGTCGGCGTGAACGACGGCATCATCTGCGTCAAGGGCCGCTACGGGCAGGACTTCGTGAACAACCGCGACCGGCTGACCCAGCCGCTGATCCGCCAGGCCGACGGCAGCTTCCGCGCGGCGTCCTGGGAGGAAGCGCTCGACCTGGTGGCCGAGCGGTTGAACGCCAATAAGACCAGCCTGGGTGTGGTCGCCGGCTCGAAGCTGACCAACGAGGAACTCTACCTGCTGCAAAAGGTGGTCCGCGGCGGGCTGGGCAACAACAACCTCGACTCCGACGCGCGCTATCCGGAGTCGGAAGCGCTGGCTGTGCTGGAGGACGCCCTCGGCTACGCCGCCATGACCGATAACCTAATCGATACGCGGCAGAAGGCCGGCTGCATCATGATCGTCGGCGACAGCATCTACGAGACCCACCCGGTCTACGCCTACCAGTTGCAGCGCCTGCTGCGTATCCGCAACGCCAAGACGGTGGTGATCAGCCCGCGCTGGAACAAGATGAGCGAGTGGGCCACGCTGACGCTGCACCCCAAGCCCGGCACCGAGGAGACCCTGCTGCACGGCATCGCCCAGTTGATCCTGCGCGATTCCCTGGGCGACCCCGACCTGGCGGCGAAGGTGGGCGGCTACGACGCCTGGATCGACTCGCTGGGCAACTACAGCCCGGAACAGGTCAGCAAGCTCACCGGCGTGTCGATCGACGACATGACCAAAGCCGCGTACCTGTACGCCACGGGCGGCGTGAGCATGAGCGCGCCCAAGAAGCCCGCCGACCCGACCGCGCCGCGCAAGCAAGGCCCGCCTTCCACGATTATCTTCTCGGCGCGCGGGCCGTACACGTTGACCCCCGGCGCTGTACGCGCCCTGTGCAACCTGGCCCTGGCGACCGGCAACATTGGCCGCGCGGGCGGCGGCGTGAACCCGCTGGTGGGCGACGCCAACAGCCTGGGCCTCAACGACATGGGCTGCCGCCCCGACCGCCTGCCCGGTTACGCCCCGCTCGACGCCGCCAACCTGGCCCGCTTCTCGACCGCCTGGACGCTCGACCCCGACCGGCCCGTCCAGTTGCCGGCCACGCCCGGCCTGAGCTATCCGGAGATGATCAACGGCACGCTCGACGGCAGCCTGACCGCCCTGTGGATCGCCGGGGCCAACCCCGTGGTCGGCGTGACCGACCCCGACGCCCTGCGCGCCGCGCTGAGCCGGCTCGATTTCCTGGTGGTGCAAGAACTGTTCATGAACGAGACGGCGGAACTGGCCCACGTGGTGCTGCCGGCGGCCTCCTATGCCGAGAAAGACGGCACCTTCACCAACACCGAGCGCCGCGTGCAGCGCGTGCGCAAGGCGCGCGAGCCGGTGGGCAACAGCTATCCCGACGGCCGCATCTTCATCGAACTGGGCTACCGCCTCGGCCTGTCGATGCCCTATCCGCGCTCGACCGACATCATGGACGAGATCGCGCACATGGTGCCGATTTACGGCGGCATCGACTATGGCCGCCTCGAAACCACTAACTATATCGAGGATGCTATCCCGATGCCGGGCGCCACGTCGTACAAGCAGTTGCGCGTGAACGGGCTGCAGTGGCCGTGCTTGGCGCCCGATCAGCCCGACAGCCCGGTGCTCTATGCCGGCGGCAAGCTGCCGCGCCCGGTCCAGATCGCGGCGGCGCCCGCGCTGGGCGGCGGGGCCGCCCCGGCAGACGGCACGCTGCTGATGATCGCCGGGTTCAGCCTGTTCCCGTTCCGCACCGGCACCCAGAGCCGCCACAGCAAGTCGCTGGCGAAGGTGCAACCGCACAGCCGGCTGCATCTCCACCCGGTGGATGCCCAGCGGCTGGGGCTGCGCGATGTCGAGCAGGTGCGGGTCAGCGCCGCCAACGCGCCGCGCAACGGGCACAGCTCGGACGATTTCTCCGAGCTGAACACCCGGCCCGTGGACGCCATTACCCTGGTCAGCGATGCGGTTCCGCAGGGCACCGCCTTCCTGGGGCTGACGATGGCCCAGGCCGGGCGCAGCCCGCTGGCCCGCCAGGCCCTGGCCGCGCAAACCGGCGGCGCGAAAGCCGTCGCCATTCGCGTTGAGCCGCTCTATGGCGTGCCCACCGGCGACGCCACCATGGGGCCGGGCCCGGCTACCGGCAACGTCGTCGACCGGGCCAACGCGACCTTACCGCCCGCCTAGCGCTGTTGGAGCATCCCTGGAGGGAGGGGAACGATGGATTTTGATTGGGTATGGTTGCTGATCCGGTTTATCGTCGCCGTGATCATCCTGACCTTCGTGCTGGTCACGATGGGCTTCCTGACCTACTTTGAGCGCAAGGTGGCGGCCCATATGCAGCACCGCATGGGGCCGAACCGCACCGGGCCCATCGGCTTGCTGCAATGGGTGGCCGACGCGGTCAAGCTGATCAGCAAGGAAGAGATTATCCCGGCGGGGGCCGACAAGGTGGTCTTCTGGCTGGCGCCGATGCTGAGCATGTTCACGGCCTCGGCGGCCTATGCCTTTATCCCGTTCGGCGAACAGATCACGCTCTTCGACCACCCGATCCCGTATTACATTTCTGAGACGCCGATCGGGCTGATCGCCCTGCTGGCCTTCTCGTCGCTGGGCGTGTACGGGCTGATTATGGGCGCCTGGAGTTCCAACAACAAATACTCCTTGCTGGGCGGCCTGCGGTCCAGCGCCCAGGTGATCAGCTACGAAGTGACCATGGGCATCTCGCTGGTCGGCCCGATGATCCTGGCCCAGTCGCTGAGCCTGCAAGACTTCGCGCGGGCGCAGGGCGGATCGCTGATCGGCGCGGGGTCGCCGCTGGGGTCGCCGGGCGTCTGGTTTATCCTGCTGCAGCCGGTCGCCTTCTTCACCTATCTCACCTCGGCCATCGCCGAGACCAACCGTATACCCTTTGATCTGCCGGAGGCCGAGTCGGAGTTGGTGGGTGGCTACCACGTCGAGTTCAGCGCCATGCACTTCGGCCTCTACTTCCTGGCCGAATACATCAACATGATCACGGTGTCGGCCATCGCCACCTATTGTTTCCTGGGCGGCTGGCAGCCGATCATCCCCATCGGTGGCGCGGCGCTCGGCCCGATCTGGTTTATCCTGAAGATGAGTTTCTTCATCTTCTTCTATTACTGGCTGCGCTGGACGCTGCCGCGCTTCCGCTACGACCAGTTGATGGGCCTGTGCTGGAAGGGTATTTTGCCGCTGGTGCTGGTCAACATCCTGGTTGTGGCGATCATGCGCGCGCTGCTGCCCCCCGACATCCCGCCGCTGTTCCACGGGTCGCTGGAGCAGACATGGCCCTGGCTGGTGTTTATCGTCGTCCAACTGGCGTTCGCCGGGGCGGTGATCTTCGCGGTGTCGCGGGCGGCGGTCGGCACATGGTGGGGCAAATCCGAGAAGCCGGTGTTCGTCCGCGACGCGGGGCCGGCGCCGCTGGCGGCGGCGCTCGACACCGAAGGGCCACGCCGCATCAAGCTGCGCCAGGGGCTGTAGGGAGAGGCTAAATGGAACTGACGGATCAGGTTACAGGGTTCTTGTTGACCCTGCGCACGATGTTCGAGAAACCAGTCACCGTGCAATACCCCGACGCCCTGCGCGAGCTGGCGCCGCGCTTCCGCGGCGCGGTCGGCTTCTTGCCGCACCCGTCCACGGGGCGCGAGAAGTGCGTCGGCTGCGGCCTCTGCCCGCAGATCTGCCCGGTGGACGCCATCACCATCGGCATCATCGAGGACGAGACCGAGAACGCCGATCATACGGACGAGTGGCACCCCTTCGAGCACTACTATATGAAGGGGCTGGACCCGCTCGACCCCGACAGCAAGAAGTTCAGCTACTACTATCACATCAACGAGACGCGCTGCCTCTACTGCGGCCTGTGCGTGGAAGTCTGCCCGGTCGAAGCGCTGGTGATGAGCCACCACTTCGAGATGTCCACCGACAATCGCGGCGAGACGATCTACGACAAGCACAAGATTTTGCAGATGGGCAAGACCTACATGGCCGAACTGAACGAGCGGCTGGAAGGCGTGCAGGTGCGCCCGCAGTTGCCCGGCCAGACGCGGCGGCCCACGCAGTTGGCCCGCCCGGCGGGGGTCGAGCAGCCCGGCGTGGGCGCCGAGGCCTACGGCAACGAAGAGAAGACGGCCCAGAAATAGCCAGGGGTGCGCTTGGCCCTTGCAGTGTGGAGCATAGAAGATGACTATCGCCGGTATGACCCTTGCATTCCCGTCGCTGCCGCAGATCGTGTTTCTCGGCCTGGCCGTGATTGCCGTCGCGGCGGCGCTCCTGATGATCACGCGCAACGACGCGGTGCATAGCGCGCTGGCGCTGGTCATCGTGTTGTTCCAACTGGCCGGAATGTACGTCTTGCTGAACGCGCCGTTCCTGGCGGTACTCCAGGTGCTGGTCTACGCCGGGGCCATTCTGGTGCTCTTCCTGTTCGTGATCATGCTGCTGCAACTGCGATCCGGCCCGCAGTTGGACAAGCAACACACCATCCAGCGGGTGACGGCCTGGCCGATTGGCCTGCTGCTGGGCGCCGAATTGGTGCTGGTGATCGTGCTCGCCGCGTCGTTGCAGGCGCCGCCGATCCCCGCCGGCACCAACCTGCCCAACCCCGGTGGCGGCTGGCCGGTCACGCGCATCGACACCTACGGCGGCGAGCCGCGGGCGCTGGGTATCGAGCTATATACCAATTTCCTGCTGCCGTTTGAAGTGGCGTCGTTGATCCTGCTGGTCGCGGTGCTGGGGGCCATCGTGCTGGCCCGCCGGGAAGAGGGGTCGCTCACCGAGATCGTCACGCGCGGGATCAGCCTTGGGCGTATCGCGCCGCTTGGTTCGGCGCAGGCGGCGGAGATCGAGAAGACCCTGGCCGGTGAGGTGCCGAACGTGCGTGTGCTGGCCGAGGCGCGCACCGGCGATACGCCCGCCCCGCCGGTGCCGGTGGCCGCGGGGAGCCAGCCCGACGTGACCGACCGGCGCTCGTCGCCCAGTTCGGCCACGGATGTGAGCGAAGATCGCCCGCAGAATAACGGCCCGACGGCCTAGACGTTTGCGAATGCGTAGCCTGGAGAGAGTGTATGCCTACTGATATGGGCGCCCCGGTGCCGTTGTCCTGGTTCCTGATCCTGAGCGGTGTCCTGTTCGCCATCGGCATGATCGGCGTGCTGACCCGGCGCAACGTGCTGGTCATCTTTATGTCGGTCGAACTGATGATGAACGCGGTGAACATCACGCTGGTCGCTTTCGGCACGGCGATGAACTCGCTGGCCGGGCAGGCGTTCGTGGTGTTCGTGGTCACGGTGGCGGCGGCGGAAGCGGCCGTGGGCCTGGCGATTATCATGGCCCTGGTGCGCCACAAGCCGACCATCGACGCCGCCGAGATGGAAATCATGAAGAAGTGACCCGTGACGGCGGGCTGGGCCAGGGCGGCTGCGTTTGCGGCGCCCGCTCCGGCTCGCGCGACTGTAGTGCCGTTTTCCGGCCCGCGCCAGGGCCGATCATGCTCAATCGATAACTCGTGGCTTCCCGGAGGGAATTGGTCCATGCCTTCTGTGCTCAACCTGATCTGGCTGATCCCGGCGTTACCGCTGGCCGGTATGCTGATTACGGGCCTCGGTGGACGCGCGCTCACCAACGGCGGGCAGCGGTTGCTGGCCTCGTATATCGCCACGGCCTGTGTGCTGCTGTCGCTGCTGATCTCGATTGTCGTCGCCTTCAACGTGGCCGACAGGAATGGCGCCGTCTATAACTCGACTCTGTACACCTGGATCCCTTCCGGTGATTTCGTGGTCGATATCGGCTTCTGGGTGGACGGCCTGACCGCGGTGATGTTGCTGGTCGTGACCGGGATCGGCTCGCTGGTGCATATCTACGCCATCGGCTATATGCGCGAGGATGCGCGCGACCCGTCGGTGCAGGCCCATCATGGCGCCCATGACACCCATGCCGCCCCGGCGGCCCACGGCGCCACTGATGCTCATGCGAGCCACGATGCGCACGGCGAACACGGCGCGGGCGAGTCGGGCAGCGTGCCGGAGTCGGGCACCGCGCCTATCGATCCGGCCGGCAAGCCCGGCGACGGCGGCTGGCGCATCCGCGGCGGGCTGCAGAAGGACGGCGGCCTGGCCCGCTTCTTCGCCTTCCTCAACCTGTTTGTCGTCAGCATGCTGGTGCTGGTATTGGCGAACAACTACCTGATGCTGTTCGTCGGCTGGGAACTGGTGGGCCTCTCGTCCTACCTGCTGATCGGGTTCTGGTACCAGAAGCGCGATTGGTTCCAGGACCGCAAGGGCTTTATACGCAAGGACGTGCCCTTCGAGGCGGCCAAGAAAGCCTTTATCGTCAACCGCATCGGCGACTTTGGTTTCACGCTCGGCATCATCACGTTGTTCATCAACTTCGGCACACTGTCGTTCGGTAACATTTTCCCCAACGCGGCCACGCAGGCGAACCACTTCGTGCTCGGCAACATGACGATCACCTGCCTGCTGCTGTTCATGGGCGCGATGGGTAAGTCGGCGCAGTTCCCGCTGCACGTCTGGCTGCCCGACGCCATGGCCGGTCCCACCCCGGTGAGCGCCCTGATCCACGCGGCGACGATGGTCACGGCGGGCGTCTACATGGTGGCCCGCTCGAACCCGCTATTCCACCTGGCGCCCGACGCCATGTTCGTCGTGCTGGTCATCGGCACGGTCACGGCGCTGGTCGGGGCGACCATCGCCTGCACGGCCACCGACCTCAAGCAGGTCGTCGCCTATTCGACGGTCAGCCAGCTTGGCTACATGTTCGCGGGCCTGGGCGCGGGCGTCTGGATCGCCGCCATCTTCCACCTGTTCACCCACGCCTTCTTCAAGGGCCTGCTCTTCCTCGGCTCCGGCTCGGTGCTGCACGGTATGCACGACCTGGAGGGCGAGGGCAAGGACGGCCAGGACATTCGCTGGATGGGCGGGCTGTTCCCGTACATGAAGGTCACGGCGATCACCTTTATCATCGGCGCGCTGGCGAACGCCGGGATCGTGCCGTTCGCCGGCTTCTGGAGCAAGGACGAGATCATCAGCGGCACGATCCTCAACAACTTCCCGATCGTGGGCGGCCTGCTCTGGGTCGGCTCGTTCCTGACGGCGTTCTATATGTTCCGGCTGGTGTTCCTGGTCTTCTTCAACCGGCGCCGCTGGGACCCGGCGGTGGTCCACCCGCACGAGTCGCCCGCCGTGATGACTGTGCCGCTGCTGATCCTGGCCGGGGCGGCCACGGTGGTCGGCTTCCTGGGCTTCCCGCCGGAGGCGGGCCTGTTCCACCAGTACCTGGCGCCGGTGTTCAGCGGGGCGATGCACGAGGCGGGCAGCGGCTACGCGCCCGCGCACATCGGGCAGACGCTGACGCTGCAATTCATCAGCGTGCTGTTCGCGGTGGCCGGCATCGGGTTGGCCTTCATGCTCTACTGGCGGCCCAGCAGCGCCGCCGAGACGCTGGCCGGCTGGATCCCGTCGCTGTGGCGGGCGCTGCGCATGCGCTGGTACTTCGATGAACTCTATGACCTGGTCTTCGTGCGCGGCGGCAAGGCCCTGGCGAACGGGCTGTGGGCCTTCGACCGCAACGTGGTCGACGGTGCCGTCAACGGCGTGGCCGGGTTGTTCCGTTGGGGCGGGGCGCGCTTGCGCCAGACCCAGACGGGCTTCGTCGCCAACTACGCCTTCGCCATTGTGCTTGGCGTGTTTGTCTTGCTCGGATACGTGTTGGTTTCCACGCTGGTCGCCAAGTAGCCGGCGTTGAGTGCGAGGGGATATCCGTGAACGACTGGATTCTGACCCTGATCACGTTCGTGCCAATCGTCTTCGTGATCATCATGTTATTGCCGATGTGGCAGAGGCCACAGTTCAAGATCATCGCCACGGTGGGCGCCGCCATCGATCTGGTGCTGTCGCTGGTGCTGCTGCCCTTCTATAACTACGCGCCGGGGCTGATCGCGGGCACCGGGCTGACCAACATGCAGTTCGAGGTCAACGTGCCCTGGTTCAACCAGTTGGGCATCAGCTACCACATGGGCATCGACGGCCTGGCGATGCTGCTGATCATCCTGACCACGCTGCTGACGCTGGTCTCGGTCCTGGTCTCCTGGGACCCCATCCAGAAGCGCGAGCGCGAGTTTTACATCTGGCTGCTGGTGCTCGAAACGGGCATGATCGGCGTGTTCGTCAGCCTGAACTTCTTCCTGTTCTACATTTTCTGGGAGCTTATGCTGGTGCCCATGGCGCTGCTGATTGGGATCTGGGGCAGCGGCAACCGGGTCTACGCGGCGCTCAAGTTCTTCCTCTACACGCTGGCCGGCTCGCTGCTGATGCTGGTCGCCATCATCGCCCTCTATCTGCAAACCGGCACCGGCGGCGGCACGGCCACCCTGGACATCGTGCAGATCACGCAGTATATGGCCGCCCATGGCAGCCAGTTGCGCGACTTCCAGACCTGGGTGTTCCTGGCCTTCGCGGCGGCCTTCGCCGTCAAGGTGCCGATGTTCCCGTTGCATACCTGGCTTCCCGACGCGCACGTGCAAGCGCCCACCGCCGGCTCGATCATCCTGGCCGGGGTGCTGCTGAAGATGGGCGCTTACGGCTTCATCCGCTTCGCCCTGCCCATGACGCCCGACGGCGCGGCGGCCCTGGCCCCGCTGATGGTGGTGCTCTCGGTGATCGCGGTGATCTACGGCGCGCTGGTCTCGCTGGTGCAGCCCGACTTGAAGAAGCTGGTCGCCTATTCGTCGGTGAGCCACATGGGCTTTGTGACCCTGGGCTTGTTCACGGCCATCTGGCTGAGCGGGCCGCAATACGCCAACGCGGTGCAGGGCATCGACGGCGCGGTGATCGTCATGCTGAGCCACGGCTTCCTGACGGGTGCGCTCTTCCTCTGCGTGGGCGTCATCTACAACCGGCTGCACAGCCGCGAGATCGTCGCCATGGGCGGGCTGACGAAGCAGATGCCGTTCTACTCGCTGCTGTTTATGATCGTGACCATGGGTTCGCTGGGGTTGCCGGTGCTCAGCGGCTTCATCGGCGAGTTCCTGGTGATGCTGGGCACCTTCCGCGCCAGTTGGGTGGCTGGGGCCATTACCACGTCGGTGATCATCTTCGCCGCCTGGTATCTACTCTGGATGTTCCAGCGCGTGATGTTCCAGCCGCCGAAGCCCAGTTCGGGGGGCTTCCGCGACTTGAACTTGCTGGAGATCCTCGGCCTGGTGCCCCTGGTGCTGTTGAGCATTTTCATGGGCGTCTATCCGCAGCCGTTTTTCGATATTATGCGACCGGGCAACGACGCGCTGCTGCATAAAGTCGCCGTTAGCATGGCCTCCCCGGAGGTGGTCGCGTTCCTGGGCCACTTGATGCGCTAGCGATCCGCCCGCCGGGTCGCGTGCGAAGCTTACAGAGGTGAATAATGCCACCAGCCATATCGTTGCCCTCCATTGATTTTAATACAATCGTGCCCGAGATCATCGTCGCGATCCTGGCGATTGTATTGATCCTGGGCGACCTGTTCCTGCCCAGGGACCGCAAGGGGGTGCTGACCTGGGTCAGCGCGGTGGGCTATTTCCTGGCCCTGGCCGCCTGCTTCCTCTACTTTGTCAACCCGGACATGCCGTTCACTTCGTTCAGCGGCATGATCGTGCTGGACAAACTCGGGCTGTGGTTCCGGGTGCTGGCGATCCTGTCCGCGCTCATCGGCGTGGTCTTTGCCGCCAACTATATCGAGGAAAAGGGCATGCCGCTCGGTGACTTCTACTCCGTGCTGGCCCTCGCCACGCTCGGCATCATGGTGGTCGCCGCCTCGCAGGACCTGACCGGCATCTTTGTGGGCATTGAACTGTCGTCCATTGCGACCTATATCATGACCGGCTTCGCCCGCAACAACCGGATGTCGAACGAGGGCGCGCTGAAGTACTTCTTGCTCGGCACCTTCGCCACGGCGATCCTGGTCTACGGCATGGCCTGGCTGTACGGCATGACCGGCACGACGAACATCCCGCTGATCGCCACGCAGGTGCGCACGCTGGTGGCGAGCGGGGCGGCGGGCCAGGGCGGGTTGCTGTTGGCGACCCTGCTCATCGTGGCCGGCCTGGGCTTCAAGGTCGCGGCGGTGCCCTTCCATATGTGGACGCCCGACGCCTACCAGGGCGCGCCCACGCCGGTGACGGCGATCATGTCGGTGGGGCCCAAGGCGGCGGGCTTCGCGGCGATCGTGCGGATTATGATCGAGGGGTTGGGGCCGGCCTGGCAGCAATGGGTGCCGGTCATCGCCGTCCTCTCCGTGCTGACGATGACCGTGGGCAATGTGATCGCCCTGGTCCAGCGCAGCGTGAAGCGCATGCTGGCCTACTCCAGCATCGCCCACACCGGCTACATCCTGGTGGCGGTGGCCTCGTACGACCCGACCAAGGTGGCCGGCGTCAACGGCAACCAGGCCGTCGCCAGCATCCTGTTTTACCTGTTCGCCTACGTCTTCATGAACATGGGCGCCTTCGGCCTGGTGATCTGGATGGAGCGCAACGGCGGCACCGAGTTCCTGAACGACTACCGGGGCCTGTCGAGTTGGGCGCCGCTGCCCGCCGCGACGATGCTGGTGCTGATGCTCTCGCTGGCCGGCATCCCGCCGACCATCGGCTTCCTGGGCAAGTACTATGTCTTCCTGGCGGCGATCAACTCGAACCTGGTCTGGCTGGCCGTCATCGGCGTGTTGAACAGCGCGCTGGCGACCTTCTACTACCTGCGCGTCATCTGGTACATGTACTTCGAGACGCCGGAGACCACGCTGACGGCGCGGCCCGCGACCCTGGTCAACACCGGCCTGGTGTTCACGGCCCTGGCGACGGTGGTGCTGTTCATCCTGGGCGGCATCTTCCTGGGCATGACCCAGCTCTCGACCCCGCTGGTGATCGGCAACCTCTTGCCCGCCCTGGCCGGGCGCTAAGCCCCGGCCTCCTGGCATACAAAGCGGCGCCTTGCTTGCGGGCAAGGTGCCGCTTTTGCTTTCGCAATATCGCCAGGGCCTGGCGCCGCCCCGCACTGATGTACCTTGGCACTTCATTTGCTTCTACAGCGCGCATGAGCCAGCGCAGCACTCCCCCAGTTGATCCCGAACATAGCACGGACCCGGTCGAGTCGGCGAAGGCGGCCGGATTGCGCTATGTCAACACCAAGAAGCCGAAGCCGGGCATCCGCCGGGAGAAGGCGGGCGACGAGTTTCGCTATATCGCGCCCGACGGTACGGTTATTGACGACCCGAACAAACTGCAGCGGATCAAGGCGCTGGCAATCCCGCCCGCGTGGACCGAGGTCTGGATTTCCACCGATCCGCGCGGCCATATCCAGGCTACCGGGCGCGACGCCAAAGGGCGCAAGCAATATCGCTACCACCCCAAGTGGCGCGCCGTGCGCGACGAGACCAAGTATGGCCGCATGATGGCCTTCGGGCAGGCGCTGCCGCAGATCCGCGAGCGGGTGGCCGAGGACCTGGCCCGGCCGGGGCTGTCCCGCGAGAAGGTGCTGGCGACGGTGGTGCGCCTGCTCGAAACGACCTTCATCCGCGTGGGCAACGAGGAATACGCGCGGGCCAACGAGTCCTACGGCCTGACCACGATGCACAATGAGCATGTCGAGGTCGCGGGATCGACGGTCCGCTTCCACTTTCGTGGCAAGAGCGGCGTGGAACATGACATCGACGTGAAGGACCGGCGCGCGGCCGCGGTGATCAAGCGCTGCCAGGGCTTGCCGGGGCAGGACCTGTTCGAGTACAAGGACGAGCACGGCGAGCTACAGACCATCGACTCGGACGACGTGAACGAGTATCTGCGGGCCATCAGCGGGCAGGATTTCACGGCCAAGGACTTCCGCACCTGGGCCGGGACGGTGCTGGCCGCGATGGCCTTGCAGGAGTTCGAGGCGACCGAGACCGAAACCCAGGCCAGGAAGAACGTGGTCCAGGCCATCGAACAGGTGGCCGCGCGGCTGGGCAACACGCCCGCCGTGTGCCGTAAGTGCTACGTCCACCCGGCGATCATCGAGTCCTACCTCGACGGCTCGATGCGGGACGCCGTGAAGCAGCGGGTCGACGCCGAGGCCGCGGACCCGGCGGCCCTGCACCCCGACGAGGCCGAAGTCATGCGGCTGTTGCAGGCGCGGCTGGCCGACGAGGCGGCGCCCGCGCGGAAGGCGGGATAGGACCGGGCCGGCGCCGGCCCGCCAATTGAGGACCAAAGTCCCCGCGCGGCGCCGCCTGGTACGATCTTGCATCGCGGCGCGGCCCGGTGTTATGATAGACCGGAGAGCCGCGCCGCATGCCCGTCCGCGGCCTCGCTGGAAGAGGTCTCGCCATGCCGCCCGCGCCCAACCCATCGGAAATCTATTGCCCGCGCTGCGGCGCCGCCAACGATGCGGCGCTGCCTCGATGCCTGCTCTGCGGCACGCCGCTGACCGCGCCCGACCGCGCGCGCGCCGCCGTCCCGCCCGTGGCGCCGCCGATCCCGCCGCCGGTCTATGCACCCCCGCCCGTGCAGGCCGCATATGCCCCGGCGCCCGTCCCCGCCCCGCCTCCGATGGCCGCCCCGCCCGGCTATCCCGCACTGCAGGCGCCGCCCTATCTGCCGCCCGGTTATGTGCCACATCCGCCGCCGGGCTACGTGCCGCCGGCCACGCCCGCGCCCGGTCCGCCGGTCGTCGCCCCGTCGCCCTACGCCGGCTATCCGCCGCCCGCGGTGCCCCTGCCGCACCGCAGCGGGCTGCGCATCGGGGTGGCGTTGGGTTTGCTGTTCAGCGTCTGCGTCATTACCCTGCTGAGTGGCAGCGCGCTGGCCGTCATCTGGGGCGGCAGCATGGCCCCCGTCGTCGCCCCGCCGCCGCCCGATTCGACCCTGTTGCTCGACCAGGCCGCCGACGCTCACGCCCAACTCAAGAGTGTCCACTACCAGCTCACGGCAGAGTTTCCGGGCGCGGCCGGCGGCGGCAGCGACCTGCCGCGCCAGGTCATGATGGACGGCGATGTCATCTTCCCCGATAGCTACACCATGCACAGCACGGTCTACGGCGAACGGATTGTGCTGGGCGACACCGTCTACCGCCGGGCGGCGGGCAGCGCGACCTGGCAGCGGGTCGGCCCCGATACGCCCGACCAGAACGCGCCGGTCAGCGCGACCGACCTGCTGACCGTGGTCAAATACTACGACACGGCGGATCCCGCGGAGGAGGTCATCAGCGGCACCCGGCGGCTGGTCCGTGTCCACTTCACCGTGGATACCCAGCGCATGGCCGCCGACGAGGGGCCGGATGCGGCGGTAGCCGCGCTGGCCGGCTCCGATGTCCAGGCCACCGCGCTGATCGACGAGGCGACGCGCTATATCACCCGGCTCACTCTGCGCATCGTGACGCCGGACAACGCGCGGGGCAACTTCACGCTGATCCTCTCGCGCTTCGATGCCCCGGTGACGATCAAGCCCCCGCCCAACAGCAGCCCGTAAGTCTACTG
>DASSGZ010000484.1:0-8035 GCA_035693165.1 Chloroflexia bacterium
GGGCCGGTTGCGCTGTAGGGGCCGGTTTCAAACCGGCCTGCTGCCCCGGTTGCGCTGTAGGGGCCGGTTTCAAACCGGCCTGCTGCCCCGGTTGCGCTGTAGGGGCCGGTTTCAAACCGGCCTGCTGCCCATCTGAGTAAGCTGCCAGCAACACCCCCACGCCCCGCCCCAGCAGTTGCACCCCCCGCCCGCTCAGCAGCAGCAGGAACGGCAGCGCCTCGTACCAATAGCGCGCGCCGTAGATCGTGGTCGAGGACCACCAGGCGAAGTAGATGGCGACCAGCCCCAGGAATCCGCCGAGCAGGAACAGGTCCCAGCGCCCCCGCCGCCAACGGCTGCCCACCGTGCCGGCCAGGGCGATCAGCAGCGGCGCCAGGGCCAGGGTGGGCGGCCAGCCGAACAGGTCGCCTTGCAGGGTGCGCAGGTAGACCAGGGCGTTGTAGAGGCCGAGCGCGGGCGTGTGGCCCGCCGGTTCCGGCCCGAAGCCGGGGCCGAAGCCCAGCCGGTCGTAGCTGCCGACGAGTTCCTGGGCCAGCTTGAAGGGCGAGCCGAGCAGGGCCTGGTTGACCACACCCAGCACCACCAGCGGCGGCAGCGCCCCCGCGACCATGAGCGCGTAGGGCGCGACACGGGCGATCAGTTGCCGGGTGCCGCCGGGGGCCACGCGGCGGGCGCGCAGCCAGGCCCGCACCCCGCCTGCGATGTCGGCCAGACTCCAGGCGAAGAAGGGCAGCGCCACGCCCAGCGCCGTGGCCTCGCGGCTGATAAACGCCCAGGACAGCCCGAAGCCCGTGCCGAGACTCAGCAGCACGGTGCGCCAATCCAGCCCCAGAATGCGCCCGGCCGCTGCCGGGGCGGGCGGCGCCGTCTTCAGCCACACGAAGCAGTAGACGGCCAGCATGAGGAAGAACATAGTCGAGGTATGCGACATGAACGAGCCGGCCATGAACATGAGGAAGGGCGAGGTCAGGCCGAGCAGCGCCGCCCAGAACCCGGCCGCCGGGCCATAGAGCCGCCGCCCGGTGGCGTAGACCAGGGCCAGCGTGCCCCCGGCGCAGAGCGGGTCGACGATCCAGGGGATGCCCGCCCAGATGCCCGGCACCAGCAGCAGCGGCCAGCCCGGCGGATACTTGGTGAACCAGCGCCCGTCGGTGATCAGGATGAAGCCCTGCTCGAAGAAGTAGGGGCGCGGCGGCGCGGGCACCCAGGCGCGGGCCAGCGCGAAGATCTTGGCCTGCCAGACATACGCCACGTCATCCTGCACATGGGGGATGCCTTGCAGCGGCCCCAGGCAGATGGCCGCCGCCACCACGGTCCCCGCCACGCCGAAGCCCAGCGCCGGGAGCCAGTGCCGCCACGCCCCGCCAGATTCGGGCGGGTCCGCCGGGTCCGCCGCGGGGACCGGTGCGGCTGCCGGGGCCGACCCCCGCCGCCCCAGCAGCACGCGCGCCAGCAGCGCCAGCCCGCCCACGACCGCGACCAGCAGCAGCGCGCCGGTCAGCGCAATCGCCAGTTCCTGCACCAGATCCGACAGGCCCGCCCAGAAGCTGGGGCGGTAGACATCGCCGTCGATCAGCGTGGTCGGCACGCCGTGGCTCACGCGCCACCAGCCGGTGTTGCGGCGCTCGGGGCGGATGATGAAGGCATAGCCGTCCTGCGCGTCGTCCATGTGGATGAACAGCCCCGCCGGGACCCGCCCGCCCACCAGTTCGGCATAGAAGCGCGCGTCCGGGACGTTGCGGCTGCCGGGATCGACGGCGGCGGTGGCCGCCGTGCCCGCCGGGTCGCCGTACAGGAGCTGCCAGGCCGTGGGCTGGTAGGTGGCGCCGCCGGGTGCCTCGTTAGGTGCCCCTAAAGGGGCAGGCGCGGGCAGGGCGGTCCAGTGGGCGCGCGGGCGGGCCAGTTGCAGGGCTTCGCCGAGGCGGCCCCAACTGACCAGCGGAGCCTGCGAGTTGGCGGGCGTGTAGTAGAGCGAGTCGCGGGGCGCGGCCAGATACCAGCCGAAATGCCCGCCCGCGGCCGCCTCGGTGGGCGCCAGCTTGAGGGTCAGGCGGTCGTCGTTCACGCGGGCCACGGCGCCGTCGGCGGTCAGCGTGACCTGGACCACGGTGCGGCTCGGCGCGGCCAGGGCCACGACCCAGGCAAGGATGGCCGCTAGCAGCAGCGCCAATAACCCGACCGTCATCGCACGGGGCCATCCGCTCGTGACGCCCCACATTCTATTTGCCCCCATACGCGCCTAGCATAACACAAACGGGCAAAAATATCTTGATCCGGGTGGTTTGTTGAGTGCGCGGCGCATTTTAGCGCGGCAGCGCCCGGCCCCGCCAGGGGCGGGCTACAGCCAGCCAAGGCCGCCCGCGCGGCCTCACGCCATAGCCCGCGCAGGCGGGCTAGCTTTGCGTAGCCCGCCCCTTTGCGGGGCCGGGCGCCACCCACCAGGATGCCAAAGCATGATCCGGGGGTTTTGTTCACTATGCACAAGTTTTACAGCGCACAGATTGTTTCTGCTGCCGTAGACTCGTTTCTCGAAAGGATCCATAGTAGGAAACGGAGAGATATTTGTGCAGAGCGACCATGATCCTATGACCGGCGCCTGCACCCGTTCTTCGTGTCGTTGCAGTGAGGGAGGAAACAACAGCGTATGGTACTGATAAGCGACGAAAAAGCGCTCTTTGGCGCGACGAGCCCCGACGAAGTCTTCGAGTTGTGCCGCGCGAACGGCATCAAGATGGTGGACGTGAAGTTCACCGACCTGCCGGGCGGCTGGCAGCACTTCAGCGTGCCGGTGGACGAGTTGAGCGAAGGCTGCTTCACCGAAGGGTTAGGCTTCGACGGTTCGTCCATTCGCGGCTTCAAGCATATCCACGAATCCGACATGCTGCTGCGCCTCGACCCGACCACGGCCTTTGTCGACCCGGTGCTGCGCGTGCCGACCCTGAGCATTATCGGCGATGTCTACGATCCGATCAGCGGCGAGCCGTATGGGCGCGATCCCCGGCGCATCGCCCGGCGCGCCGAGCAATATCTTCAGGATACCGGCATCGCCACGACCAGCTACTGGGGGCCGGAAGCCGAGTTCTACATCTTCAACTCGGTGCGCTTCGATCAGACATCGAACTCGGGCTACTACTTCATCGACAGCGAGGAAGGCATCTGGAACTCGGGCAAGGACGGCGCCAACCAGGGCTTCCGCCCGCGCTACAAAGAGGGCTACTTCCCCGTCCCGCCGACCGATAAGCTACAGGACCTGCGCTCGGAGATCGTGCTGGCGCTGCAGGACGCGGGCATCCGCGTCGAGGTCCAGCACCACGAAGTGGGCACCGCCGGGCAGGCCGAGATCGATATGCGCTTCGACACCCTGGTCAACATGGCCGACAAGGTGATGAAGTACAAGTATATCGTCAAGAACGTCTGCGCCCAGGCGGGTTACGTCGCCAGCTTTATGCCCAAGCCGCTCTTCGGCGACAACGGCTCAGGGATGCACGTGCACCAGAGCCTGTGGAACCTGGAACAGCCGCTGTTCGCGGATAGGGAGGGGTACGCGGGCCTGAGCGAGACCGCGCGCTGGTACATCGGCGGGCTGCTGAAGCACGCGCCCGCGCTGCTGGCGCTGGCCGCGCCCACCACCAACAGCTATCGCCGCCTGGTGCCCGGCTTCGAGGCCCCGATCAACCTGGTCTACTCGCAGCGCAACCGCTCGGCGTGCGTGCGCATCCCCATGTACTCGCAGAACCCGAAGGCCAAGCGCATCGAGTTCCGCGCGCCCGACCCGTCGTGCAACCCGTACCTGACCTTCGCCGCCCTGCTCCTGGCCGGCATCGACGGCGTGCGCAACCAGATCGAGCCGCCCCGCCCCATCGACGAGGACATCTACGAGCTGGACCCGGCGCAGAAGCTGGACATCCGCTCCACGCCCGGCTCGCTGGACGCCGTGCTGGACGCGCTGGCCGCCGACCATGCCTTCTTGCTCGAAGGCGACGTGTTCAGCGCCGACCTGATCGACGCCTGGATCAGCTACAAGCGCGAGCACGAGCTACAGCCCGTGCAGATGCGCCCGCACCCCTACGAGTTCTTCCTCTACTCGGACGTGTAGGGCCGGGACCGCAACCCGAAAGCCGCCGCAGGTTTCTGCGGCGGCTTTTATTTGCGCGGGGATGGGAGCGCGGAGTTAGTCGACGCCCACGAGGCGGGCGATGTCGGCGAAACTGAGCACCTCGGCAGGATTGCCCATCTGGGCGAAGCGCGTGCCGATGGCGGCGGCCATCGGGCGATAGATCGCCGCGGGGTCGTCGTCCACGAAGAGGACGCTGTCCGGCGGGGTCGGGCGCCCGGCGGCGGCCTCGGCGGCGAGGATGCTGCGCAGCATGGTCGCCTTGTCGCTGGTCCACCCGCCCACCACCTGGCTGAACAGCGGCAGCAGCCCGAAGGCGGCCAGCAGGTTGCGGATCGGCGGCACATGGTTCCAACTCGCCAGCGCCAGCCGCACGCCGCGGGCGTGGAGCGCGGCCAGCACCGCGCGGGCGCCCGGCGCCAGCCGGAAGCGCACGCCGTCGTCGCGGATCGCCAGGTCAGGGTCCTGCGGATCGGGGCGGAAAGTGAAATCCGCCGAGCCTTCGGGATCGTCGAGCACGCGCTCCGAGCAGCAGATCACGTCCACGGGGTGCCAGAGGGTATGGTCGCCGTCGAGCACGACCAGCCGGATGGGGACCGCGGGCGCTACACCACGCACGGGCACTCCCGGTTGGCGTGGCTGTGGATCTGCTCGTCGTAGAGATCACAGATGCGGTCGGCAATGCGGCCCCAGGCAAAGTCGCGCGCGTAGGCCGCGGCCTGCGCACCCATCGCCTCGCGCTCGCAATCGTGCTGCAACGTGGCGTGGATCTGCATCGCCAGGGCCGTCGGCTCCTCCTCCGGCACCAGGATGCCCGTTTCGCCGTCCTTGACCAGCCGGGCCAGCCCCCCCACGCGCGAAGCGACCACCGGCGTGCCGCAGGCCATCGACTCCAGCGCCACCATGCCGAACGATTCGTAGTGCGAGGGCATGATCGTCAGATCCGCCGCCGCGTAGAAATACGGCAGTTCGGTCTGCGGCTGCGAGCCGAGAAAATCCACCCGGTCGTTGATGCACAACTCCTCGGCCAGTCGCTGTACCCGGCGCAGTTCCGGGTTATCGCCGTTGCTCTCCAGATCACCGCCGACGATGAGCACGCGCAGGTCGTCGTAACCGGGCCGCGCCGCCAGCAGGGCCGCGGCTTCGAGCAGCGTATCGATGCCCTTGAGGCGCTCGATGCGCCCGACGAAAAGCAGCAACCGCCCGCACGGCAGGTTGAGCCGTTGCCGCGCGGCGTGCTGGTCGCGCGGGCGGAACAGCCGCGTATCGACCCCGCAGGGGATCACCGTGACGCGCTCCGGGTCGGCGCCGTAGTACCAGGCCAGTTGGGCGCGCTCGGTCGACGTGGGCGAGATGATGCGGTCGGCCTGGGCCACCAGGCGCGTTTCCATGGCGATGCGCAGGCCCACTTCCCGGTCGCGCTCGTGCTTGGCGACCTCGTTTTTCATATGGCCCAGGGTGTGGAACATCTGGATCATCGGCACGCCCCAGCGCGCCGCCAGGTCGTGGCCCGCGACGCCGGAGAGCCAGTAGTGGGCATGCACGAGGTCGTACTGGATGCCCTCCTGCGCGCGGAACGCCTCCACCCGCTGCACAAACTCCGGCAGGTGGCAGTAGATGGCGTTCTTGTCATAAGGCGCGACCGGCCCGGCGGGGATATGGATGACGCGGGCGTTCGGCCCCAACTGCCGCACCGGGGCGATATGCGGATCGACGGCGCGGGTAAAAATATCCACCTGTTTGCCCCGGCGGCCCAACTCGCGGGCCAGCTCCCGCACATAGACGTTCATGCCGCCGGTTTCCTTGCCCCCCAGCGTCGCCAGGGGACAGGTATGCACACTAAGCATCGCTATTCGACACATGCACTCACTTCCTGATAATCACGCGATAGATAAACTGGTCCTGGGCCCCCAGGTCGTACTTATAGCGTTCGTCACCCCGGAGAAAATCGAAGGTCTGGACTCCTTCTTCGATCGCCTGCCGGATACGATACACCAGCAAAGCGAAGCCGGCGCTATACCCGCCATAACGCGGGTCATACCCAGAATTGTAAAGCAGTAGTCGTGCCGCCTGCCGGAACGACAGGTAGGCGGCCACGGGATGGTCGCCCGCGTAGAGCGTGGCGACTTCCAGCCAACCGGTGGGCGCGAAGGCGGCCAGCAGCCGGTGGAAGAACGTCACCATGATCGGCGTCATGAAGCGGGCCTTGGCCTCGTCGCTGCGGCGGTGCAGGGCGATAAACGTCTCCAGCGCCGCGGCCAGTTCGGGGCCCTTGTTGACCGTGCGCCACGTCAGCGGTTCGGGATGGGATTCCGCGCGGCGCAGCTTGCGCCGCAGCTCGTGGCGATCCTTCTTGCCCAGCGCGGCCAGGTAGTCGTCCCACGCGGCGGGCAGGGCCAGCACCGGGCACGTCTCCTCGACCCCGCACCAAACCGTGCCGTGGGCGGACGCCGCGCACCGGGCCGAGGTCGCGCTCGCTGCCGGCAGCGAATGGAGGTCGAGCACATCCCAGTCGGCGGCGCGACCGGCCCAGTAGGCCAGCACGGCGGCCCAGGCTTCGCACTCGCGGCCCGCCGGGGCGATGATGTTCAAATAATCGGCCACGGCGACGCCGCCGACCAGGCGCACCACGCGCTCGCCGGGCCGGGGCGCCGCCTCCGGCGGCGCGGCCGCCGTGGCCGCCGACTCGCCCGCTGCCGTCCGGCCCTCGGGCCGCGCCGCCTCCGGGTTGTCCTGTGCCGCGGTGCGGGCCACGATGCGCCGCCAGTCGGCGGCGCGACTCGTCTCCTCGGCCCAGCCGGCCTCATCCACGGTGGACAAATAGAAAGGGGCCACCCCGACCAGGGTGCCCCCTTCCCGCAGCAACAAGAGCGCGAGTTGACAGCTCGCGCTCGGGTTACAACAGAAAGTACACCACCAGGCCTCCTGGAACGGGCGGCTCAGAAACAGCGCATCGGCGGCCGAGCCGGCCAGCACCCGATCCCACTCATCGGGCGCCGGCCCGGCAGCGAACTCGGTGACACATTCGATCTCGAACGACATGGTTACGAGGATCCTCCCCAGGATGTACGCAGGATTCGGGCGATCGGTTCTACCCCGCCGCCCATGCTAAACGGCGGCGCGAACCGGCGCCGCCGCAAGGTAGCGTTTTCCCTACTATACCCCGGCTGCGCCGTTGCGGCTGTAAGCCAGCCCACGCGCCGGTTGCTCTACGGCGCCGTCTATGGTATCGTTAAGCGGCGGAGCGTAGTCTCGGAGGAGCCGATGCCGCGAATCCTGGTGGTCGAAGATAACGCGATGATCCGCGAGATGATGGCCCGGCGGCTCCAGCGGCGCGGCTACGAGATCCTGGTCGCCGCCGACGGGGTGGAAGGCGTGGCCCGCGCCCAGGTGGACCAGCCGGATCTGATCCTCATGGACATGAGTTTGCCGGTGATGGATGGGTGGGCGGCGACCCGGCGCCTCAAGGCGGCGCCCGCCACGCAGGCCATCCCGGTGATCGCGCTGACGGCCCACGCCATGGCCGGCGACCGCGAGTCCTGCCTGGCCGCCGGCTGCGACGAATACGACACCAAACCGGTGGACTTCGCCCGGCTGATCGGCAAGATCCAGGCGCTACTGGATCGCGCGGCCGCCTCCTGATCCGGGCCGCGAAACTTTTGCTCTGGGGCGGCAATGAATCAGTACGGCGGCATCCCGGCGGGGGCAACCTGACCCCCTGGCCCCCCTTCCCGCGGCGTGAAGGGGGGAAACACGGGAAAGCGTCTCCCCTCCCCGCGGCGGGGCGGGGGAGAGGTTGGCCGCACGCGCACCTCGTCAGCACCAGGAGGATGCGCCAGGAACCGGCACGTACCAGGCGGCGGCCCGCGGCGATCGCGCGCGGGCAGCGTCGCTTTCCGCGATCGACAACGAGGAGACTTC
>DASSGZ010000485.1:0-3257 GCA_035693165.1 Chloroflexia bacterium
TGGATGATATGTGCCCGTGAGGTGGCACACGTTTGTGCTATAATGTTGCCATGAGTACTGCCGATGAACTAAAGCGCGAAGCCGCCGCGGTAGCTGTCCAGTATATTGCCGATGGAATGGCGATTGGCCTGGGCACGGGCAGCACGGCGGACTTTTTTCTCCAGGCGCTGGGCGCCCGCGTGCAGGCGGGGCTGCGCATCGTCGGCGTGCCCACCTCGGCGCGCACCGAGGCGCGGGCGCGGGAACTCGGCATCCCTGTCACCACGCTTGACGCCAATCCGCGCCTGGCCGTGACCGTGGACGGCGCCGACGAGGTGGATCTGGCGACGTTTTACCTGGTGAAGGGGCGGGGCGGGGCGTTGCTGCGCGAGAAAATCGTCGCCGTCGCCAGCGACCTCGAAATCATCATCGTCGATGGCGGCAAGGTCGTGTCCGCCCTGGGCGCCAGGGGCACGGTGCCGGTGGAGGTGATTCCCTTCGGCTGGCACAATACCGCCGCCGCCCTGACGGCGTTGGGCGCGGCGGTCGAATTGCGGTCGCTGGACCCGGCGGAGGCCGCCGGCACCTCGTCGGCGGAACACGCCTTTGTGACCGACAGCGGTAACTTCATCCTCGATTGCCACTGGCCGGCGATCGCCGACCCGGCGGCGCTGGGCGCGCAGATTAAAGCGATCACCGGGGTGGTCGAACACGGCTTATTTATCGGCATCGCGGGGCGGGTGATCGTCGCCGGCGATGCAGGGGTGCAAGTTTATGAGCGACCATCCGCCGCAGGCTGATTCCGCGCCGGCTGCCGGCCTGGTGTTTCTCTACGATGTCGATAACACGCTGCTCAACAACGACACGCTGAAGCACGACCTTGACGCGCAGCTAGATGCGCTCCTGGGCGTGCCGGAAAGCGACCTGTTCTGGCGCATCTACGAGGATGTCCGCGAGGAAGAGGACGTGGTCGACATTCCGGAGGCGCTGCGCCGGTTTGAAGAGCAGTGTACAAACCGCCCGCTGTGCCTATCGATACGGGCGGTTTTTGACAACGTCGATTTCCGGCACTATCTCTATCCGGGCGCCCTGGAAACGTTACAGTACACGGCCACGCTGGGCACCAACGTGATTTTGTCTGACGGCGATCAGGTCTTCCAGCGGCGCAAAATCGAAGAGAGCGGCATTGCCGACGCGGCCGCCTGCCATGTGCTGATCTATGTTCACAAGGAAGAGCATGTCCAGGAAATCCGGGAGCGTTTCCCCGCCCGCCATTACGTGATGGTCGACGATAAGCCGCGCATCATCAAAGCGCTGCCCGCCCGTTTCGGCGGCGACCTGCGCACCGTGTTTGTCTGCCAGGGCAAATATGCCCGCGACCCCAAGCGCCCCGCCGATCTCGCGCCTGACCTGACCATCGCCGGCATCGCCGATCTCCAGGAGTACAGCGCGGAGGAGTTGCGCACCGGCCGGTTCCATCGCCAGGGGTCGTGCCCGGTGGACGCCGGCGCCGCCCAGGCGCTCTAACACGTAACGTCAGACAGCCTCCCCGCAGGGCGCTCCCGCGCCCCCGACCGGTAATCTTTTTGCCGGTGGAGGCATACCGAATATAGACCCGGCTCCAGGCGGCTGCTTACCGGCAGCCGCTTATACTTTCCCGCATCTCCACTACCGGTACTTGACCCATATCCCCGGCAGGCAACCGGCAATGTATATACAGTCGATCAATTACAAAAAGATCATTTCTGCCGAACGGGGTCCCGGCAGACAGGTTAGAAAGTGGGAAGAACTGTGAGACCCGAGGTTATCGGTAAATATCGGAGTACCAACAATGCGCGGCGCGGGCGGGACGCAACCTGTTCCCGGATCATGCCGCCTTCCCGGACCGCGGTCCTGTGGGCGCCTGTCGCCCGGTGGGAGGGCCGCCGGGCATGATAGAGTTCATCACGTGGTTCCTTGCGCTTTACCCAGTGTGGATGGTGATATGCGGGTTCCTGCTGTGGCGCAGCAAGGAGTACAGGTCAAACGGCGATGCCCTGGTGGATGGGGTCTTCACCCTGCCTTTCGTAGTGGGCATGACGATCTTGTTCTACATCTGGCCGATGCTGCTGTTCGGCTGGGGGGCGTGGCCTTATACTGCTGTCGTCCTCGGCCTGACGGGGTGGCTTGAGATCCGTCGCTAGCGTGGTGCCGGCAGCGTCGAGAGACCGGCGCCGCTGTTCGTCGGCGGGGCCCGCGCCGGACCGGCTACCCCGATGGCCGGTGCCGGCTCTGCATCTTGTAGACAATCAAGCCTACCAGGCCCGCCGCCGCCAGGACTAGCGACGTAACCGGGTTCAGCATGGCGGTGAAGAGTAACAGGATCGCTGCCAGCACGCCCAGCGTGCCCTCATTTTCCTCATCCATCGTGGTCCTCCTCACATGGCGAGCGAATCGGCCTCCAGGCGGAACCGGCCCTGCTCGGCGTGCAGGCGGCGTTGCGCGGCTTCCGCCCGGCGCACATTGGTCAGCACCGATCCCAGGTGGCTAAACGGGCGCATCCAGAGCTGGAGCGTGCGCACCGGGGACAACACTTCAAAGTTATAGTCGCCCGGCGTGTTGCTCACCGCGCCAGGGCACACATCGCGTTCCTCGCCGTCCAGCGTTACCCGGAGCCAACTGTGGGGCGAGACGCAGCCTGGTTCCCAAATACCGTCCACGACCCCCGGTGGGAAGCGGCAGCGCATGGCGAAGACCACGCGGGCCGGGATGCCTAGCCGGTCGTAGATCTGTTGCAGGGCCAGGGCTTGCTGCTGGCAATAGCCCTGGCCGCACGCGAACGCCTGGGCGGGCGAGTCCCACGGGTTCAACCGGGAGTAGGTGAACTTGCGGGCCGTGAGGTACTGGGCAAAGGCCACCAACTCCCAGCCGGAGAACCGGGTGGTTCGGCAGGCCTCTATTGCGTCGGCAATCGTCGTCACCCCGGCGAGTGCCTTGTGCCGGGCGGGACCGCGTCGCAGCAGCAGCGGGATCGTGCTTGCATAGATACCGACCAGGGTTCCGGTAATCACACCGAGGCTTCCCAGCGCCAGTTTCTGCATCATTCTCGCCCATCCTTTCCGGCGAACTGATCAGCGTGGTCCCGGCCTGCGCGGATCGCGGGCAGCCGCGCGGTCGCAGATCGCCCCCGGCATTATTATCGCGTACGCTGGGGATCAGGACCGGCAAGGGAAGTCCACGCCCAGTAGCGGTTCCATCACCGGACCCGGTGCGCGCTGCCGGCAAGAGACCGCCGCGCC
>DASSGZ010000486.1:0-2721 GCA_035693165.1 Chloroflexia bacterium
AACCGGGCTGCCTGTCGGTCGGCACCAACCAGCCGCTGGCCGCGCAGATCGACACCGACTGGGTGGCCGCGCAGGGCTATACGCTGGTGCGCCGGCCCACCGGCGGGCGCGCCGTGCTGCACGACGGTCCACGCGAACTGACCTACAGCCTCGTTGCGCCGGTCGAAGACCCGCGGGTCAACGGCGGCGTGGTCGAGAGCTACCGCAAGATCAGCAGCGGCCTCGTGCAGGGGCTGGCCCGGTTGGGCATCTCGGCGCACATGGCCGAGCCTCCTGAGGTGGCCGCCAGGCGCGGCACCTCGCCCCTGGCCGCGGCGCGCGCCGAACTGGCCGCCCGGCGCAACGGCCGGCCCAACCCCGGCCACACCGACCCGGCGGGCGCCGTCTGCTTCGACGAGGCCACCGATTACGAGATCGTGGTCGAGGGCCGCAAAGTGATCGGCAGCGCGCAGACCCGGCGCAGCGGGGCGTTGCTGCAGCAGGGGTCTGTGCTGCTGGATGCCGACCTGGAGCGCTGGTCGCGGGCGTTCCGCCATCCCAACGAGGCGGCCCGCGTGCGGGCGCAAACCCACCTCACCCTGCGCATGGCCGGCCTCAACGACTTCGCGCCCGCCCCGCTGGCGCCCGAAGCTGTGACGGCGGCCCTGGCAACGGGGTTGATGGAGGCGTTGCAGATCACCCTGGAGCCTGGCCCGCTCACCGCGGACGAGGAAACCCGCTGGGCCGATCTCGTCGCCACGAAATACGCCACCGACGCCTGGACGTTGCGGAAGTAACGGACAGCTACAAGGAACCACATTGATGTTTACTGGAGTCGACGAAATGTACGAATACGATATTGCGGTGATTGGCGGCGGGCCCGGCGGCTATGTGGCCGCGCTCGACGCGGGTATGCGCGGCGCCAATGTGCTGCTTATCGAAAAGGACCGCCGCCTGGGCGGCACCTGCCTGTTGCGCGGGTGCATCCCGTCCAAGACGATGGTCAAAACCGCCGAGATCCTTGCGGAAATGCGCCACGCCGCCGACTTCGGCGTCACGGGCACGGCGGAACCCAACTGGGAAGGCATCGTGGCCCGCAAGGACAAGGTGGTGGACGGCCTCACGCGGGGCATCAACGACCTGTTCAAAGCGCGCAAGATCACCCGCCTCGAAGGCAAGGCCCGCCTGCTGACGCCGGGCAGCATCTATGTGCAGGGCGCCAACCAGTACGCGGGCGCGGCGCTCACCGTGCGTGCCAAGAACATCATCGTGGCGACCGGGTCGGCCACCGTGCTGGGCAGCGAAGTGCCCGGCGGCGACTCGCCCCGCGTGATCCACAGCGACCAGATCCTCGACATGGACCTGACCCTGCGCGCCATCCCCACACTGCCCAAGAGCATGGTCGTGATCGGCGGCGGCATCGTCGGCATGGAGTTCGCCTCGATCTTCGCGGCCTACGGCACCAAGGTCACGGCAGTGATCACCTCGCCGCGCATCCTGCGCAACGTGGACGAGGAGATCGCGCGACGCTTCTCGGCGCTGCTCAAGCAGGCGGGCGTGGAGACGCTGGTCAAGACGAGCGTGCAGGAGTTCCGCGACCGGGGCGATCACCTGGAGGTCGTAGTGCAGACCGAAGGCAGCGCTGAGCCGCGCGTGTTGCAGTGCGAATACGCGCTCTACGCCAAGGGCCGCGTGCCCTACACCGACGGGCTGGGCCTGGACGACCTGGGCGTGCAGACCCAGCGCGGTTATGTCACCGTGGACGACCACCTGCGCACCAACGTGCCTAACGTCTACGCCATCGGCGACGTGGTGCCGGGGCACATGCTGGCTCATGTCGCTTCTTACGAGGGCGAGGTGGCCGTGGACAACATCCTGGGCCACGAGCGCGCCGCCGACTACCGCGCTGTGCCCGACTGCATCTTCACCATCCCCGAAATCGCCAGCGTGGGCATGACCGAGGCGGTCGCCAAGGAGCGCGGGGTGCCGGTGCGCGTGACCAAGTTCCCGTTCGCCGCGCTGGGCCGCGCCCAGGCCATCGGCGAGCCGCACGGCCTGGTGAAGCTCGTCTGCCACGCCGAGGACCGCACGGTGCTGGGCATGCAGATCCTGGGCGCGCACGCCAGCGACGTGATCGCCGAGGGCACGCTGGCCGTGCAGCAGGGCGTCACCGCCGAGGACCTGGCCCACACCATGCACGCCCACCCGACCATGCCGGAAGCGGTGCAGGAAACGGCCATCGCTCAGATCTTCGGCACGCCGCTGCACGTCAATATGTTCACCCGCGGCTAGGCCGCGAATCTCAGCGGGGACAATTCAGGAGGGGCACTTTACAGTGCCCCTCCTGTTATTTACCGGATTCGCATGAGCGAAGGGAGGCTCCATAATGGATCCCAACAACGAGCCCATCGTCGCCCCGCCCATTCCCGGCCTGCGCTTCCGCCACTTCCGGGGCGAGGAGGACTATCCGGTACTCTTGCATGTGCGCAACACCAGTATGCACGCCGACAGCGTCGACGACGATCTCTATACCCTGGAGCGGTTCATCCACACTTACCGTCCCACGCCCGGTTATGAGCCGGGGCGCGATCTGCTGGTGGTGGAGGTGGACGGCGAGGTGGTTGCTTATAGCCGGGTTTTCGCCGACTACGAACAAGACGGCACCTGCGTCTACTGGCACGGCGGCTTTGTCCTGCCCGCCTGGCGGGGGCGCGGGCTGGGCCGCGCTCTGATCGGCTGGAC
>DASSGZ010000487.1:0-23925 GCA_035693165.1 Chloroflexia bacterium
CTGGCCCCCTTTATTGCGCTGAATCTGCCCCAGGAAGATCGGCCAGCTCTGCGCGGGATCATCGGGCGGCACGCGGAACGGGGCGAAATCGAGATCGCTCTCCGGCACGGCGTCCGGCTGGCGGTGCGCCGGGGTGCCCAGGACCGGATCACGCACCAGTCGTGGGTTGGGCGGGCGCAGGATGACCTTGCCGAACTCCTGGGTGCGGCCAGGCGCGCTGTCCGCCGGTAGGCCGCAGTCGAGGTAGCCGTCCGGCGCGGGGGCGCCATCCTGTTGGCTGTAGACCAGCCAGACATCCAGCACCTCGCTGCCCCGCTGGTCGAACTCGCCCTGCTCGATGGACTGGGGCGCGGGCAGGATCACGTAGCGGCCGTAGCCGTCGATGGCCGCGCCCGCGCTGACCGCCAGCCGCGCGTCCTTGTCCTGTTCCACATCCAGCCCGCGGATGATACCCCAGGTATGGCCGGCCAGATTGTGCCGCCGCTGCATCGCCACATGGTAGGCTTGCTCGTCGACGAAATCGGCGGTGCGCAAAAACTGGCGCGTATAATAGCGCACGCGGGCGATGTCGCTGTTGCTCATCTCTGCTGCTCCTCGTAGTCCACCATATTGATTCTGATGGGCGGCAGGCTGGTTTCAAACCGGCCCCTACAAGTCAAAATCACCGTGGAGGACTTCTCGTTGCTCCGCCGGTCCCGACCGGCCGTCACGGAGCCGCTTTCACGATCGGCGCAGTCGCCCGCGCCGTCCCATAGACCGCGTTGAGCGCGGGGCCGTAGCCGACCACCGTGACGGCCACCGCGACAGTGCCCTGAGCGGGAGTGAGCGGGGCGTGCGTTGCGGTGAAGGTGAGTGTCCCGCCTGCCGGTAGATCCGGTATGAACTGCCCGATCTGGCGGGTGGGCAAGACCCCATCGTTGATCGCCGCGCTCTCATAGGCGGCGACGTAGATCAGGGGCGCGGCGCCGGTGTTGCGCACCTCCACCTGGTAGGGCCAGGTAGTGCCCTGCTGAGCCTGGTCCAGGCCGGTGATGGTGGCCTGTAGCCCGCCGGCCGCGCCTTGCGCGGCGGCGAGTCCCTGCTGTAGTTGCTGCTTGAGCAAGTCCAGGAAGCGCGGATCGGCGGGATCGGCAGGGATGGGCGCTTCGATGACATCGCCGTTCACTTGTAGCCGGCCCGGTACGATCACATTGCAGGCGGCGTCCACCGTGAGGCACGGGTGGAATTTGCCGGCTTTGTGAAAGCCGATAGCGAGCCGCGTCGCGCGGGGGCTGCCCCCCGCGCCCGCATTGCCGATTTCCACGCGCAGTTGCTGGATCGTGGCGTCATCCTCTTGCGCGGTGGTGCGATACACCCGCCAGGGATAGGCGGCGGCGGGCGGCGGGATAGCGCGTGCCCAGCCCACGCCGCGCGGCCCCGGCGCGGCACTAAACTGATCCTGATCCGGCGACAGATCGGCCAGCAGCATCCGGTTCAGCAGCGGGGTGTTGCGGGCCGCCGCGGGCCGGCGCAGCAGGCGCCAGGTCTCCGCGCGCAGCCGGCGCCCGCCAAGCGGGAGGCGCTGGTTAAGATCCGGGTCGGTAAGTATGGAATTCAGCGCGTCCATCACCGGTTGGGGCAGCGGCGGCCAGGGGTTCAGCGCCGGCGGAGCTTTCCGCGGGATTTTCGCCCGCAACAGCTTGAAGAAGGGGCTGGGCGAGGTTCGCAGGCCGGCGATCAGAGCGGCTGGGTTCGGGACAGTCTTGGCGCTAACCGGAGGTTCGCCTAAATAGAGATTCGGCGCCGTCGGCGCGGCGCGGGAGAGGCGCACCGCGCCGCGCAGCGCGATGGGGCCGGCACTGTCGATGGTCAGGCGCTCTTGCGGGGCGCCCTGCTTATCGGCGATCTCCACGGCAAAGCGCGTCCCGGCGGCTTGCTCAGTGCCCACCTGCATCCGCGCGGTGGGGGCGCGCTCCGGCGGACCGTCCGCGCTTGTGGCGGCGACCGGCACGCGCGAGGCGGAGGTGACGGTCTCACCCAGCAGGCCGGCGTAGGGGCGCGGCGGCCCGGTGATCCCCTTGCAGGCTTTCGGTATCTCTTGCCTATGAGCGCCCGGCGCGCCTTTGTCGTCCGCGCATCCATCATCCCCAAGGTAGCCGGGGTCGCCCTCCGGCAGCAGGCGCCAGGGGGTCTTCTCATCGTCCCGGCATGCCTGGCCGAGATAGACCGGCCAGCGCACGGCGGGATCATCGGGCGGTTCGCACTGGGAACCGAAGCTGAGAGCCGTATCCGGCACCTGATACGGCCGGCGGGGATCGATCTGTGCTTCAGCGCCGGCCGGCGCGGCCGTGAAGCACAGGCGCGCCTCCTCGCGCACGCGGGCATAGCCGCCGGGGACGCAATCGGGCCGCCCGCCCGGCGCCGTGTCCAGATCCACCCGCGCGTAAGCCAACCAGACGGCGACTCTGGGGCTGCCCACGGAATCCAGCCAGGCGTCCTCAACCTGCACCTCCGCCGGCACAACCAGTTCGCGGCCGTACAAGTCGATGGCGACGCCAGGCGACAGCACGAGGTTGCCGTCCTGGAGGCTCAGGCGGAGGCCGCGCACGATGCCCCAGGAATGTGGCCCGCAATTGTGCCGGCGGCGCATGCCGATCAGGTACGCCTGCTCGACGTTCAGGTCGGTGGAGCGCAGGACTTGCCGCTCGTGAAATTGGGCGCGGGTAATGACCATGACTCTCTCCCTATCGACAATCCGATCTCTTGCTACAAGTTCCCCTGCCGGCGGCGGGCGCGGAGGCCGTTACTTCGCCGGGGCGGGTGGCGACGCTTCCGGCGCGGGCGCGTCCTTTGGGGGCACGTCCTTCGCGGGCTCATCCTTCGCAGGGTCGGGCTTGCAGAAGCCCACCACCCGCTCACCCCACGGCTGGCCCGTGTTGACCACCCGCACCTCGACTGCATCGCCACAAGCAACCGTCAGGTCGCAGGCAAGCAGCCCCTGAAGCGCATCCAGGCTCGTGATGCCGTCTAGCTGGACAGGGGCGGGGTCAGATATACCCTTCACACCGGCCGCAGCCAGTCGATCTTCGACCTCCTCTGGCGTGCGCCAGATCAACTCGTCCAGCCGGACGCAGCCGGGATCGACCGGGCGGCAGGCGAAGGGTGTGATAGGCCGGCGATAGGGCACTTGGCCGCTGAGCGCGAGAATCCGGCAGCGTTGCGCGCCGCGCACGGGCGTGTTCCGCAGCCAGACGCGGGCGAGCGGCACGCCCTGCTCCGCGTCACAGGTGTCGCAGGCGGACGCGGCGCCGGCATTGCGATAGTCCTGCGCCAGCCAGAAAAGCGCCCGCGCCAGGACGGCCTCCGAGAGCAGATCCTCCGGCGTGGCGCCGGCAAGCCATTCCTCGACGAAACTGAACTCGCGCAACGGGTGCGCGTTGATCCAGTCGCGCAGCCGGCGCTGGATACTGCTGGCCCGATCATACTTGTCGCCGCCGGTCTTCTGCTGCGCCTGAATCCAACTCAGCAGCCGGCGTACTTCGGCCAGATCGCCCGATCCCGCCGGGTTGCCGGCGCCCGGCGCGGCAGCCGCGTCGACCGCGCGCCACTCCAGCTTGAACGCCTCGCGCGTGCGGCTGAACGCGCACTCGGCGCTCTGGCCGCAGGCATTGTACCCCAACGCCGATTGCGGCTCGGCCGGCTGTTCGTCGTAGCGGATGAAGATATCGAAAGCCGCCGTGCCGGCGAGGGCCCCCGCGAGGACGGCGGCGCTGTCCGGGGCCGGGGCCGCGTCGCTCTTGCCGGCCGCCGGCTTCGGGCGCGGCTGCCGGGGATCGAAGCAGACCTCGTCCGCGCACAGCGCCTGGAGCGAGAACGGGTAGTCCTCACAGACCACGACGTCGTCGCCGCAGCAATCGACCGCGTAGCCGGGCGCGACGACGATCCCCAGTGGGTCCTTGGGATCAAGGCGGACGTGGAGGCCGTGGACCACGCCCCAGCCGTGGTGGTAGCGGCCCAGCCGGAGCTTCTGCTGGGTCCACTGCAACAGCGCATTCAGGTCCGTGTCGGTCAGCAACTGGCCGCAGTAGAAGCGGGGTTGGACGAGGCATTCGAGCCGGCAGCAGCGCTTGGCGCAATCGGCGCAGCCGCAGCGGCACGGCTCCTGCGCGGCGGGCCTACCCGTGGCATTCATGCATGGCGATTCGGTTGGCATCGGTGCTTCTCCCATCATTTATACTGCGGCGGGCCGCCGCCGGCCCGGCGGTCGTCCACCACATGGAACCAACTCTCGAAGGTGCCGCCGGCGATACCGTTCCCGGTGGGGGTCTGGCCCTTAAGATGATCGCCATCGACCGGCCGGCCGTTACAGTCGAGAATGAAATCACACTTGAGTGTGATGTGAATGATGCCGCCGCCCAGCGTGACGGCGCCGCGGAGGGCTTCGGGATCGATGACGAACACGGCGGTGCAGCCTTCGTCCTCCAGAAGGGGCTGCGCGCCGGCGGTGTCGGTGTGGAGATAGCTTACCGGGAAATGCACGTCGTCAAAGCGATAAAATTGGACCGTGAAGGTATGGACGTTAATCCCCGTGCCGTCGGGGCCTTCATCGGCTGCCTCACCGTCGCCATCGGGCTGAGGTTGCCCCGACGACAGCAAGGTCCGGTCGAAGTAGACCTTTAAGCGCCGGTCCATCGGACCGCGCAGATCGGACAGCTTGATCTTGCCGCCGTGCGGCCAGTTGTAGCCGATGATGTGCGTCAGATAGTCCGCGGGCGTGGGCAGATCATGCCGCCCGGTGAGGTCGATCTGCAGCGGCTCGCCGTCCTCGGTTGGCCCGGCGGCGCGACTGATCAGGGCTAGGGGCACGCCCTGGCTGCACGGGCACTTCGGCTGCAAGCAGCCTTCTTGCGCGGGCGTGTCGCCGCACACCCGGCAGGCCGTCTTGTGGTTCGCGTCGTCCACCTGCGCCTGTTGCGGCCAGCAGCCCGCATCCACGTCCGCCCGCCGCCGTACCTCCAACTTGCCGACTTCGCGGATGCGGTTGGCCTGCAACGCGCGGGGGTCGCACCCGTTCTCGGCGTACAGGGCCGGAACCTGCTCGATCTCCTGTTCGCAGTAGCGGATGTAGAGGATGTACTCGTCCCGCTGCGGCGCCGGTTTGGCGTCCGCGGGCGCGGGCTCCGGCCCTGCGGCATCTTCCGGCGGCTCCCAGACCAGCACCGCCGTTTTCTTTTCGAGGATGACCTCGCGGCCACAGCAGTCGAAGGCGATGCCGGGGGCGACGATCACGTAGCGGCCGGCGCAGTCCGGGTTGTCGTGCGGGGTCACTTCGAGACCGCAGGCGATGCCCCAGCCGTGCAGCAGCCGGTTATGCAGTTGATGGCGGCTGCGAAAGTAGTCCTGCTCGGCGCTGAAGTCCCGCGCGGCCATGAATTTACCGGTAAAGAAGCGGTTGCGCTCCCCGGCAACAGCGCCGCACGCCGGCCCGCAGCAGGCATCGCCCTGCCGGGGGCGGCCCCCATCTGCCGGGTGCTGCCCGCGGGCCGGATCGGGGTCAGTCGGATAGCCCATGTTGTGTCTCCTTGTCACTAGCGCAAAATCGTGTTGATGCCGGCGCTGACCAGGGGTTCGGGCGCGCGGGGCGCGTTGCCCGTGGTCAGGAGCGTGTCATAGCCAAGGCCATGGCGCGGCGGGCGGCTGGGCGGCGCGTCGGCGTCTTCATCCGGGCAGGCCAGTTGCGCCGCGGGGTATGCGCCGACGATGGTATCGACCCCAACGGTGGACTGCACGCCCACCCGGAAGCGCGGCTCGATCAGATACAGGTCGTAGGCGGTATGGGCGGGCATTTCGATCGCCAGGGCGCGCCGCAACAGGCGCTCGTCGGCGGCGGTGCGCACCCAGGCGGCGGGCACCACCACCTTGAAGCGGTGTGCGTACTGGTAAAATACGTCGCGGGCCGGGGCGCCGGTGGATACCAGCCGCGCTTCGTCGGCGCGGGAGAAAACGTCAAGCTGCAACCGCCCGACCTTGGCTGGGCCCCACAGCGGCGCTCCGGTCGCCCCCGCGAGCAACAGCCAATGCCGCTCGCGGAAGCCCTCCAGCAGCAGCGGGTAGTCGCCTTGCTGCTGCTGATCGAGCGCGGTCATGTTCCACAGATACGCCTGTAAGTAGCTGCGCAGGCCCTGCGCTGTGCCGCGCTTGAGATAGAAGCGGGCGGCGGTTTGCAGCACATGGCGCTTCTGATCGGCGTTCCAGGTTTGCTCCAGGGGCAGCCCCAGCCACCCGGCCAGCATTTCCAACCAGCCGCCCGTGCCCGGCGCGCCGTCCGGGTCAAAGTAGCGCGCGATGCCGGCGATGCGCTGCTCGATGGCGTCCCACTCGGTTTGGAACACCGACAGGAAGCGTTCCAGGAACCAGCGACTCTCGTCGTCGGCGGCATAGACAGCCGGCAGATGGGCCAGGTATGACCGGCGCGGATAGTGGACCCGGATCGCGCGGACCTCCGGTGAGCCATAGCCATCCCCCGCCAGTTCGATCTTGAGCCAGAGATACTGCCCCTCGTGGCTCGGCACCAGGAACTCATGGGGCTCCTCCTCGCTGGGGGCCGGGCGCTGGGGCGCGGTGACGCTGTCGGGTGGGGGCTGCATTTGCCCGGCAATGGTGTACGCCTGCTGCCATAGATCGGAACCCGCATCCGGCCAGCCGCTGCCCTTAGCGGCGCTGTAGGTGCTGACGATCACCTGGCCGCCGGGCGGTAGCGTGGCCAGGTCCAGCACGATGCGGTGCCACTGGCAGTGATAGATCGCGCTGTCGAGCGGCCCGCTGATCCAGGTGCCCGCGGGGTTATAGAGCGCCGCGCCCGCTGGTTCATCGGGCCGGATGACGGCGCGCCGGCCCTCCCGGTCGAAGACCAGGCCGCCGGCCAGGCCCGCGCCGCTCTTCTTGATCTCCCGCGGGAACGCCTCCTCCAATAGTTGCCGGTTGAGCCGGGCCAGGCGCGCTCCCTGCGGATTCTGCCCGACCAGCGCGCGCGTCTCCGGGCGCAGGGCGATCCCGCTAAAACGCGCCTGGGTGTACAGCGGGGTACTCTCAAGCAGGTGGTTCAACTCGCGCAGGACGGCGATTTGTAGGTCCATGTCCGGCGGCGCGGTAGCGGTGTACTGGGCCAGCCGTTGGCGCGTATCCGGCGCAAGCTGTTCGCGCAGGTAGCGGGTCAGCGCATCTTGCCCGCGGCACAGCCGCAGCAGCAGCCCGGCCGGATCGCGCAGATCGCCGGGGCGCAACCGGGGGCCAGGGGCGCCGAGGGGCGTCGCCCAGGGGTCACAGCGCGCGCCCGGCCCGGCCGGGGCCGCGGGTGCAGCGGGTTGCGCGCGGTCACATTCCCGCGCCAGGCTTTCCGGCAGGCAGAAACGGCCGGATTCCAGGGTATCTTGCCGGGTCTTATAGACCAGTTGCAGCGGCGGGGCCGCGAAGCGTTCCCGAACGGCGCCGGCATCGGTGACGCGGTCGAGAAATTGGCCCGTCGTGTCGTAAATATCGACCCCGGCGGCCGGCTGATCCAGCAGATAGAGCAGGCCCTGCTGATCGACCGCGATGCGCCGCCAGCGTCTGGGCGCGTTACGCGGCACGGCGAGCACGAGTTCTTCGAGTTCGTCCGCCCCGGCGCGGTGCCGGTAGACGCGCCCGCCTCGCGCATCCAGGATGTAGGCGCCGCCGCCCTCCACCGCCACATCCACCGGCTGCCACGCAGGCAGCGCGAACAGATGGAGCAGGGCCAGGCTCGCGCGGGCGAATACTTGCACCCGCCGGTTGCCCGTGTCGGCCACGTAGAGATAGCCGCCGCCGATGGCGATGGTGCGCGGATCGCGCACGCGGCGGGCGTCACTGCCGGCGCCGCCCACGCTCTCCAGCGGCGCGAACGCGCGACTGCCGGGATCGAAGCGCAAAATGTGCCAGGGTGCATGGAGTTGCAGCATATAGAGTGTGCCGCTCTCGTCCAGCGCCATGCCCCGCGGCAGGATCAGCCCGCCCAGGCTATCGTCCGGCCAGCCAAAGGACAGCGGCCCGGCGGGATCCGCCGCGAGCCGGAGGGCGCCGCCCGCGCTGATGTTCCGGCTGTCCGCCGTGCGCCAGCCCAGCCGCTTATCGAGCAGCAGGAACGTGGGTTCTTCCGATTGTTTGCTCACCTTCGCCTCACAAATCGCGGTACGGCACGACCTCGATCTCGTGCCGGGCTACTCCGTAAATCAGCGTGTCGGCCTCCAGCCGGACGGGGTCGTTCAGGTTGTTCAGCAGTTGCCCGTTCACACTCACGTCCAGGCGCAGCACCTGGCGAACGCAGGGCACAGCCTGGATCACCCCATACAGGTGCGTGGGATAGAAATCCTGGCCGAAGTCCCACCCGGCAAAGAGCGGGTTGGGGCCGGCCGGCGGCGGGCCGTTCCCGCAGCCCTGCAACGGGGAGTCGGCGGGCAGGCCGCGGCCCAGCGGGTCCAGGTGCGCGTTCAACGCGACGCCGACTTGCCGCGCCACGTCGTCAAAGGCGGCGTAGGGTTCGACGGCCACCCTGGCCTCGACCAGGACGGCCTTGTACTCCGGGCCTTTGACATAGAGTTCCGTCGTCAGCAGGCGGCGCTCGTCGAGATAGGCGCAGACCCCCTCCAGTTGGGCCGGCGTGGGGCGCGGCGGCAGGTCGTCGTTGGCGGGCACCACCACCACCGTGATCGCGCCGGGCACCGCGACGCCGCGATAGTCGGGATGGAACAGCGGCAGGGCAATGGCCTTGCCGATGCCGCCGACTTCCCGCGCCAGGGTGGCGAAATCATCGGCCGCCACGGCCCGGTTGCGGTGGCGCAGGAGCGCGGGCGCCTGCCGCACGAAGTCGGTGAGGCTTTGCTCGTCGCACCCGCCGGCCGCCGGCCGCTCGTTGACCACCGCCGCCACGCCGGGAACGGACGTTTGGAGGGCGTTGATCTGGCCGGCCTCCACGTTACCGGCGGCCTGGCCGCCGTATTGGTAGAAGGTCACGGTGATCTCGGCGCCCGCCGCCGGGATGCGGCCGTTGCGGCTGTCGCCAAAGCGGATCTCGCCCCGCGCCGCATCCAGCACATAGTGGGCAGCGGCGGCGTTCGACCCCAGGAAGTCGTCGCGCCGCTGCCACTCCTCGGCCTGCCCTGTCTCGTCGGGGATGCTCACGCGGATAGTTTGCTTGCGCACCGGGCGAAAGCGGAGCGCGAACACCTGCCCCGGCGTGCCGTCGCTGGTGCCCACGAACTCATCGCGCACGGTCGCGAGGTTTTCCGCCGCGACCACGTTGGGGCTGATGAAGTCGATCTCCGGCGCGTGCCCGGCGGGGTAGGCGCCGGCCGCCAGGCGGACCCGCAGCCAGAAGCGTTTGTCCTTCACCCGCCCCTCGACCGTCGATTGGATGTCGGCCGGCCCGCGCACCAGGATCGTGCCCTCGCGGGTGAATCCGGCGCTCTCGTCCTGGTACACCTCCAACTGGCGCCAGAGGCCGGCGGCCGCCCGGTACTCCCAGCTAAGCGTGGCGGGCGGCGCGGGAGTAGGTGCGGCCGGGCCGGCGCAATTTACCGGGCGGCCGGCTTGCGCCTCCAGCGGCAGAAAAACCCGAAAACTCAGTTCCTGCGGAAACACCCTGCCCGCGATGGGCGGCTCGCCGGCGTTAACCAGGGTCAAGCCCAACATGGGAGCACCCGCCGGGTTCTGGGGTGCTGCCTGGCCCGCGGTGGACGAGTCGTCGGGACTGAGGAAGCCCAGATAGAGGGCGTTGCCGACCTGCGGCACCCAGCCCAGCGGGCGATAAGGGGTGCCGGGTGTGTTATTGGCCGTGGTCACGACTGTAAACCCGGCGCCGTCGAGCACCTGCACATCGGCGAGCGGCACGCGGATCAGGTACAGGCCCGCCGTGGTCTCGAAGATGATGGGATCGCCCCCGGCAGGCTGCGCGGCAATCGGGGTGCGTTCGGGCACCGTCAGGCTGTCGCCGCCGGGCGGGAGCCGCGCGTCGGGGTCCGCCGTAAATTTGAGATAGGCCACGGCGGGCACGGCCTGCTCCAACTCCAGGCCGAGTAGCTGCAAGAACTTCAGGTAATTGCGCTCCGGCACCCGGTTCATTTCATAGAACATCATCTCGGTGAGCCAGGCGAATAGCTCGACCAGGGTCACGCCGGGGTCGCTCTCGTTGTAATCGGTCCACTCAGGATTGTAGCGTTGGATGCGCAGCAGCGCCTGGCGCTTCAGCGTCTCGAAGGTGCGCGAATCGAGTTGTGGCGCTTCCAGTGGCATGGCGGGCCTCCTCAGCCGGCTCCCTCGTTCACGAAGAAGGGATAGACCAGGTTGTAGAATGAGTTGCTGTCGCGCACCTGGTAGTCGACGCGGATCAGCAGATAATTCCGTTGTTCGGGCGGGGTATCCACCTGCACGGCGAGCACGTCGATGCGCGGTTCCCAGCGCAGCAGGGCGTCGCGGACCTTGACCTGCACCTGGCCGCGCAGGGCGGCGGTGTTGGGCTGAAACACGAGATCGTGAATGCCGCAGCCGAAGTCCGGCAGCATCACCCGCTCGCCCCGCGCCGTGCTCAGGATGATCCAGATGCTCTGGCGGATCTTTTCCGGACCGCCCAGCAGGCGCATCCGGTGTTCAGACCCCTGCTTGACGGGAAACGGCCAGCCGCGGCCCAGGATGTCCTTCTGCATATCAGCCTCCGATCAGCACCTTGCTCTGCGCGACCACGGTGGCCTTGGGCAGAACCGGCGTGATATCGTCGCAGGTGATCGCCTGATCGCCGGCCCGCGCGGCGGCCTGGCCGTTGATACGCACGGTGGCGCTGCCGGTGACAATGGTGCCCTTGTTCGTGGGCGGAATGACGAAGCTGCCGCCCTGCGGGATGTGCGAGGGCAGGTTCGTCGCCGTGCTGTTTAGCGTCGCGGCCGCCCGGCCCTCGATGAAGACGTTGCTGCTCAGCGCCCCGTTGATGATCCCATTGAACGGGTGTGGCACCGGCGCGGGGGATACCGGCCCCGGCGGCTGGATCAGGTGCATATCCAGGGCTACGATGCGGTCCCCTTGTTTAGCGGCGGGCTGGCCCATCGCAATGTTCCTCCTTAGAGCGTATTGTGTACTTCCGGTTTGCATACGGCTTGCCGGTCCCAGCAGGCGTATTGCGGGTTATCCTTCCCTGTGTGGTATTCTCTGTTGCTGGCCTGACTCTGTTGTGACGCTTGTTGAAAATTTCCGCCCATCACCATACAGCAGCCAGAGTTCATAGCCAAATGTGATCGCAAATCCGATGATAAAGACCCCACTGGCAACTGCTAGGGCTGCTGAAGATCTCGTGAAAAGCAAGGCGGCATATGCCCACGCCGCTAACACCGCCGGATAGATGATTGCGTCCGCGAATGGCTCATTAAGAAAGCCGGCGACGGTGGCCTTCCGCTTCCGAAATTGACCTTCAATGCCCAGGTTGCTTTCAAGTTGCTGTCCGGTTTTGATGAGATCATGGCACTTCCTGATTCCGTAGATCTCATAAACGAACAAGCCGAGCGTGATAACAAATCCCAGGATCCCAATCGGCCCCAGGACTTCCGCAATTCCCTTCCCGATTGTATTGACCCCGCCGGTTTTATTGTTTTCTGGAAGTGTATTGTATAGGACAAGTATTCCGGTCCCGGTCGCCAGCGGCAGGAATCCCAGCAATTTCGCGCGAAAGTCATCAACAGCGCGATAGCTGTTACAGACCTGATCATAGACGGTCTTGAAATTAAGCCCATTATTGTTATTAGAGTTGAGTGGCGCCGACATCTCTTACCTCCGCTTAGTCGTCCCCACGGGGCTTCTGCCGGGCGGCTGGGCGGTTGCAAACCGGCCCCTACACCGCAAAATCCTCGTGGCCGCCGGCTAGTTGATATTGACGGCCGTTTTGCCCTGGATCGAGACCGTGCCGTTCGCCTCCAGGGTCAGGGTTTGGTCGGCGCGCACGGTGATGTTCTGGGCCTCGATGGTTACCTGGCCGCTGGGCGCCTGCACCTCCACATCGCCGCTCTGGCAGATCACCTGGATCTTGCCGCCCCCGGCGCTGTCGATAATAATCTGGCGTTTGCCGTCCTTATCGATCAGCGCGATGCGCTCCTTGCCGGGCGTATCGTCGAGCAACACCGTGGCCCCGGAGCGCGAGCGGATGAAGCGCCAGTTGTTCTGTTCCTTCTTGCCGTCATCGGCGGGCGGGCGGTCGGTCTGGCTCCAGAGCGCCCCCAGGATATACGGCCGGCGCGGATCGCCGTGCTCGTAGGCGACCAGCACTTCATCGCCCTTCTCGGGCCGGAAAAAGACGCCGCGCTGCGCGCCGGCCATCACCGAGGCCAGCCGCGCCCAGTTGCTCTCGCTCCCGCCCAGGTGCGGATAGGTGACTTTCACGCGGCCCAGGCCCAGGTCGTCTTCCAGGCTGGAGACGATCCCGATGACGATGCCGTTGGTCCCTTGCTTGTTCATTGTTGCGATCCCTTCAACTCTTCGCGGCGGCACTGGAACTGCGTGGTATAGCCGCCGTCGCCGATGGTGTGCGTGGTCGCCGTGACGAAATAGCGCCCGCTGAAGCGTTCGCCCACGCCGCGGATGAAGATGACGCTGCCGGCGCGCAGGTCGGGCAGGCCGACCACCGAACCGCTGCCCTTCAACATGTTCTTGAGGATGCGCGACAGGGTTTCCTTCGCCAGCGTCCGGCCTTCGCGTTCGGTCGCCACGGGAATGTTCGAGATGACCTCTTCGCGGTCCTGGAACGACTTGTTGATACGTGCCTGGCCGCCCTTGGCGCCCACGCCCGCGATGTCCAACTGGCCGATATTCACGGTGATGTTGATCGCCTTCTTCTTGACGGCGTCCCAGCCATGCACCGTGACCTTGCCGACCTGTTGCGCCGTGCTCAGGTCCGGTTGGAACTCGATCAGCGACTTGCCGTACGTGAGTTCATAGGAGACGCGGCGCACGTCCTGCGAGGGGCCGAAATAGATGCGCGGGCGTGTTTTGCCGCCCACGGTTCTCTCCTTGCCTTCCACCACGAACAGGTCGTAGCCGTTGCGGCGGGCGCGCTCCAACAGGAAGAGCAAATCGTACTGGTTATCCTGCAAAATATAGTCGTGCTCCTCCTCGTTGCGCGCGGCCTCGGCATTGGTGTCGATGTCGGCGGGCAGCCGCTTGGCTACCTGGCGGGCGATCTTGCTGTCGGTCATCTTCACGTAGGGCACGGAACGCTGCTGCCCGCGCAGGGTATGCAGCAGGTTCAGCCCGCTGACCACCAGCGTGGGTTGCCCGGCCGCGGGGAACGCGGGCCGCAGCGAGGTAATCTCGCCGGTACACATCAAGCGCGTGCGGTCCCGCCCCATGTAGCCCATGTAGAGTTCGACCCGCGCGCCGGGGTCGAACAGGTCGCGGTCGCTGTACTTGAAGGTGCGCGCCTCGGCGTCCCAATTGTTGATGGTGATCTCGAAGCTGTCGATCTCGGTCAGGCTGTCGCGGTAGCTCACCTGGGTAATATCATGGATTGCCTCGCGCTCCAGGGGCTGGTCGCCTACCTTGACCTCGAAGTAGGGGACATAGAAGTCCTGACCCTGGTAGATCTGGAGAACGTCGGTGCTCATCGCAGGTTCCCCTCCGACCGGCGGAATTCTTCCAGCGGCGGAATCACCAGCAGCGTGCCGGGCGCCGGGCGCCGCGGATTGGCGACCTCGGGATTAAAGTCGGCGATGGCGCGCCACTGAGCGGGGTCGCCGTACTGCTCCGTCGCGATGGCGCTTAACGTCTCGCCCCGGCGCACTACATGGACCTTGGTATGGTCGGCCGATTTCAATTTCAATTCGGCCAACTGGTCTTCGAGCGTCTTGTACTCGCGGAACACCATCGACAGCGTTGCCCGCAACGGCACTCCGTTGGGGTTGAACAGCGTGAATTTTTGCTGCACACTCTCGACAATGGCCTTGAACGACAGCCCCAGGCCCCAGGTGAACTGGATGCGCGGCGGGGCGTGCGTGGCCGGCTGCATCTTGACCAACTGGAAAAACGGCTCGGTCAGATCGGTGACATCGGCGGCACTCTCGTCCAACCCGCCCCGCGACGTGTCGAAGTAGAGATCCAGCGTCAGCCGCTGGTTCTGCCCGCGCACGAATTGCAGGATCGGCGAGTCGATGCCGTAGATGCCGATCTCGGCGATCTGCGCGCCCTTGCTCAGGGTGTACTCTGTCGGGTTGAATTGAACATCGAGGAAGCGTTCCAGCTTGCCCGGCTGGATGGCGTCCTCGTCGAGCACCTCGATTGTGGCTTTGGTGAGTCCCATCAATGCTCCCGGCTGTCGCCCGGCTCGCCGGGCACGACGCTATCGCGGACGGCAATGGCCTCGTGGCGCCGGCGCGCCTCGCGCCCGCGCTCCTCCAGTTTGCCCACGATGATCTTGACGAGCTTATCGATCTGCGCGGCCGTCAGCGGCAGATCGCCGTCGAGCACGGTCACTTCCGAATGCATTTCCTCGACATGCACAGGCATCGCTTTCTCCTATCAGGCCGGCGCTCAGCGGCTGCGCTCAAGGCCCTGGTGGCATAGTTCGAGCGTTTCGATGGCGATGTTGTTCTGGGTGGCGTTGAGGTCCGATCCGGCCCACTTGGTGGGGAAGGCCTGCCAAAAGCGCCATTCCATCACTACGTCGCCACCCGCGGGATCATGCACGGCGATGGTGCCGTTGCGTAACTTCACCACGCCCTGCGTGATGTCGTAATACCAGTCCCATAGCTGCCGGTCGACAACGCCGCGGCGCAGCGTCAGGTTGGCTTGCTTGGTGCGGCCCGGAAACTTGCGCAGGTAGGAATTGAGTCCACCCTCCGGGTAATCCTGGACCTCGGTTTCCAACTGCAAGCCGCCGCACTCGCTGAACCCGGCCGGCGGCAGGTCGTCCAGGCGAATCTCGAAGCGAAAGGCCAGGAACGGATCGTTCCGCGCATCCGACGAAGCCATATCAAGCGCCCCTTCCTTCCATAACCTGAATGCCGTTCTCGGTTTTGCCGATGCGGGCCACGACGAACTCGGCCGGCCACGGCGGCTGCACGCCGATCACGGCGATCAGGCGCCCGGCGCCGGTTTCGGCCGGCGGGTTGGTGGAGATGTCGCAGGCCACGCTATAGGCTTGCGCGGCCGTCGCGCCGTCGAGCATACCGCGCCGCCAGAGATCGTCCAGGAACCCGCGCAGCACCCGTTCAAAGTCGCGCCACAGCGCCGGGTTGTTCGGCTCAAACACCAGCCATTGGGTGCCCGCCTCCAGCGACCGCTCGATCATGAGCATCAAGCGGCGCACATTGACGTAGCGCCATTCGCTTTCACTGGAAAGGGTACGGGCGCCGGCGACTCGCAGGCCGCGGCCCGCATACGCGCGCAACACGTTCACCTGGCCGTCGTTCAGCCGGCCGTGGATCAGGTCGTCCACCGCCACGGTGACATCCAGCGCCGCGTCCAGCACCTCGTTGGCCGGCGGCTTGTGCGGGCCGACCAGGGCTTCCACGCGGGCGTAGACTCCGGCGAGGTGGCCGCTGGGCGGCACATCCCGCGGCGGGCCGCCCGGCTGCTGCGTATCCTCCACGCGCAGCCAGGGATAATAGAGCGCGGCATACGAGGTGTCGAAGTTCTGCCGCCAGGCGAGTACTGCTTCGGGGTCGGCCGTCGCCGGCCAGCAGTCGAGGATCGCCACGCGATTCTTGAGCGCCTCGCAATGCGCGACCAGATCCTGTTGCAGCGCGCGGATCTGCACCGCGCTGAAAGCCGGCGGGAACTCCGGCTCGATCTCCGGTATGTCTGGTTGCGGCTCCTGATCGAGCAGATCGCAGCGCGGCGGCGCCCACTTGTGGCGCGGTGCGGGCGGGACCGGCTTGGGCATGATGTCGGGCATCGCCACGATACCGATTTCCGGCGCCAACTCGAAGGCGGCCAGGCCCCAGCGTTTGTCGACCGGCGCGCCGCGCCCGCTCAGGTGCTCCGGCGCCAGCGACCACAGCCCGTCCGCGCCGCCGGCCAGGTAGCCGATGCGCGGCAGGGCGTCCAGGTCGAGCGCAGTTTGCGCGCCGGGCGCGGCCCCGGCCAGTACTGCGGCGCGGACGAGCAGCGATGCGGCCCCCCCGCCCGCCGGTCGGCGAACGCCCAGGCCGGCGGATGTAGTCGCTACGGGCGGGCCACCATCCGGTGTGTCGATCCACGGGGGCGCCGCCACCGGCAGGTCATCGTCCTGGTCGGCGATCCAATCGGGGTTGAGGATCTTCTCGACAAACCGGCCGTCGCTCCTGTCCAGGCTCAGGTCCCGCCATTGCTCTTGCGTCCCATCGGGCAGCCGGAGCGTCAGCGTGAAGCGGTCGCCGCCGTTGCGGGCGATCCGCACGGCCAGTTGCCTGGCCCACTGGCCCTCGCTGGCCGCGGTGAGGCGCAGCGTCCGCGCGTTGCGCCGATCCCGGATGTCGAGGCCGGCACAACGCGCGAAAAGCGGGTCGGCCACGCGCACGATCCAGCAGGTGCGGCCCCCGGCGGCGAAAAAGCCGGCCACCGCTGGCGCCAGGTAGCCTTGCGGAACGGGCGCGCCGAAGATGCTGGTGAACTGCGTCCAGCTCTCCACGCGCACCGCCCGGTGCAGCGGGCCGCGCGCGGCGATGCCGACGAAGCCGGCGATGTCCGTCCGCACGGCAGCCAGGGCGTGGGGCGCCAGATCGAGCCATTCGAAATAGACGCCGGGGGTACGGTAAGCAAGCATGGGGCTACCTGGCTCCAATCTACACCATCTCCATCTCGACGGCCTCGACAACGATCTCGAGGCTTTCGATGGCGATCTCATTGTTCTTGGCGTTGAAGCTGGGGCCGTCCAGCTTGCGCGGCCAGGCTTCGCGGAAGTTCCAGCGCACCGACGGCGTCCGCTGTTCGTTGAGCAGCGTGATCGACCCGGAATGGCGCTCGGTTTTGCCGTCGAGCACTTTCTTGCGCCAGTCCCAGAGGGCCTTGTCCTTGGTAAACCCGCGTTTGAGGGTGATGTTGCCGAACTTCTTCTGGCCGGGTATCTTGCGCACGGTGATATCCTCGCGGCCCGTGCGGTATTCGATGGCGTCGGTCTCCATGGAAATGCCGCTGCATTCCGAGAAACCCGCCGTGGTGACCCCGTCAATCACAACCAGAAAGTTGAATGACGCGAAAGGGTCGTCGCGATCTCCTGTTGCCATAGCTGCGCTCCTTATTGTTCAGGGCTGGTGCCCGCCGCGTCGTTCCGCTACGGGGCCTCTTTAGAGGCCGGCGCGACTCAGGCCGGCGCCTCGGCGGTCTTCTGACTGATGCGGAAGATGACAAACTCGGCGGGCTTCACCGGCGCGATGCCGATGTAGCAGACCAGGCGGCCGTTGTCGATGTCGTCCTGGGTCATCGTGGTGCGGTCGCACTTGACGAAGAAGGCTTCTTCCTGGGTGAGCCCCATCAGCGCGCCGCTCTTCCAGACATTGATCAGGAAGTTGTTGATGCTGCGGCGCAGTTGCGCCCAGAGCGGTTCGTCGTTCGGCTCGAAGACGACCCATTGAGTGCCCCGGTAGATCGACTGCTCGATGAAGATGAACAGCCGGCGCACGTTGATATACTTCCACTGCGGATCGCTCGACACGGTGCGCGCGCCCCAGACGCGGATGCCGCGCCCTTCGGTGCTGAAGTCACGGATGCAGTTGATCCCGCGCGGGTTCAGCATATCCTGCATGCCCTTGGGCACCGGGAATTCCAGGTTGGTGGCGTCGCGCAACACCTCATTGGCCGGCGCTTTATGCACACCCCGATCAATATCCGTCCGGGCGATCAGCCCCGTCACGTGGCCGGTGGGCGGGATGCGCAGGGGCCGCTTGCCCAGCGGGTCGTAAATCTCGATCCAGGGGTAGTACACGGCTGCATAGCTTGTGTCCGGCATCCTGGCCAGGCTCTGAGCCTGTGTATCGTTTTGCCCGCTGACGGTCGAGACCACGGCAAAGCGGTCTTTGAGCTGTTCGCACTGGTTAATGATATTGGCGATGACGGGCGCCAGGTTGCCGTTCAGGGCGGTGTCGGGCGCCGCGATGAGCGAGAGATCGGTGATCGCTTCGAGGGCCGCCAACCCGCGCCCGCGGCCCAGCAACTCCTCGGATCGGGGGCTGCCGGGCACCAGCGGGTCCATGTTGCCGGTGTACGTGTCGGCCGTGATCGGGTCGCCGTCGCCGCCGCCGGTGCCGAGTTGGGCATAGTTGTTGACGGCATCCGTGGGCACCGGGTCCGGGGTGTCGGTATCGAACCAGACACGCACCAGGTGGGATGCCGAGTTCACGACGTTTTCCACATTGTTGCCGGCGCCGTGGGTATGGACCAGGTCGTCGTACTGTTCGACATAATCGGGTAGGACCAGCGCCGGGTTGCCGGCGTTTTTCACATCCAGCGGATCGAGAAAGTTGTCCATGTCGGGTAGGCGCCGGTAGTAGAGCAGCGTCAGCTTGAACCAGGGGCGGCCCAAGTCCACGTTACGGTGGGTGGCACCGTCGATGCGCACGAGGATGTTGTTGCCCCAGAGGCCGCGCCCGACGGCCATCAGCACCAGGTTGCCCACGGTGCGGGTGGTGGGCGAGGGCGCGGTTTCCGAGACCACCCGCGCGATAAACAGGCGCTGCCCGCCGTTGTCGAAGAAGCCCTGGACGGCGTGCGGCATGACGGAGTTGGTCAGATACGTGCCATACCAGCGCTGGAACTCCAGCCAGCTCAACACCAGCCGCGGGTGTTCGGGGCCGCGCTCCGTTGGGCCGATGAAGGCCGCGGTGCTGGTGCTGACCCCTTCGATGGGCCGGGGCCCGGTGGTTTGCTCCTCGATGTAGACCCCAGGGGAGAGATATTCAGGCATGCGAAGCCTCCTTATACGGCTCAGGGAACGATGAACGCCGGGGCGAGCACGGTGGCCCGCTGCCGCACCGGTACATTCGGTATGGTCAGGCCGGCGCCGTCCGGCAGCGTGGCCGTCAGGTCCACCGTGGCGTCCGGCTGGTTCAGCGCAAAGTAGTAGGTCCAGCCGCCATCGCGGCTGCTGGTCGCGGCGCCCGGTTGCCCGGCCACCGTGATCACTGCCCCGGCCACGCCCCGGCCGCTCCGCAGGACCCAACCCCGCAGGGCCGTCTCGCGCAGGCTGGTCTCGCGCCAGCGGACCACGCAGACGTTGGGCACATCGAGGCTGGTCCCGTCGGGAAAGTCCACATGGACGGGGACCGGCCCGATGGCCCGTGTATCGGCGAACCAGAGCACCCAGTCCCCGCTGTCGCCGGTCGTGTAGGTGTTCGACCAGCCGGCGACGCTCACGCGAGCGCCGGCAATGGGCCGGCCGTCGGGACTGTGCAGGCTGCCGCGCAGCAGCGTCGGTGCCAGGCGGCCCGCGGCGGTGTCTTCCACACACCCGCTGCCCACCAGTTCCGGGCGGAAGGCCACGGTGTTCGGGAATGGATAGGTGGCCCCCGGTTCCAGGCTAAACGAATACTGGCGCATCGGATCGCGCTGATCCGGGTCCACGCTGGTCAGGTCCGGGTAGTTCAGGTTGCCCATCGGCACGCTGACCGCTTGGGCGAGCGGCTGGTAGAGCGGGCTCGTGACCCGGATCAGATAGCGGCCGGGATCGAGGGTAATGCGCCGCCGGCCGCCGTCGGGCCATTGCACCAGGCCAAAGAACAGGTAATAGCCGCTGCGGTTGATTTGCATGACCATCTCCCAGGGCGTGGCGAAATCCTCGCGCGGGGCCGGCGCGACGCGGGCGGCCAGCCAGAACTGTAGCGGCCCCATGACGCGGGTCGGACTCTGCCCACCCGCCCGATCGCGGGCAAATCCATCCCCCACACTGAAGACCAGCGTGGGCGTGAGACTAAAGCGTTCGGTCGGGTAGTTCATTTGCGTCGCTCCCATTGCCGGCCGGCTTGATGCCCAGATCGTTATGGACCGTGACTGCCCGCGCGTGCTGCATGGTCCGGCGGGAATCGATCCGCGTCACGCGCACCTGATAGCAGACGGACAGCCGGTAAGGTTCGCGCAGGGCCTGCCAGATGAGCGTCAACTCCTCCAGCGACAGCCGGCTGAAGATCACCCGTAACTCCTCGCCCTGCCCGCCCGCGGAATCGGGCAGCCGGATAATGGCGTTATCGTAGAGCGCCTGCATGGTCAGGCCGAGCAGCAGGTGGTCCGCGCCGCCCGAGGGGCCGAACGGGGTGACCAGAAAGAACAGGTTTAGCGCCAGCGGCGTCTCTTGCAGCGACTGGTGGCTGTTTCCGCGGGTCGACGGCTGATTCTTCAGGAACTCGTTCTCCGTGACCTGGTAGAGCCAGAGGGAGATCCGGTTTGCCGAGTCGCGCGCGGTCTCGGTGGGATTGCTAAAGACGATCGCCTGCTTGTTGCCCACGATGGGCCGGAGCACGGTGTCGGCATTGTAGGCATCCCAGAGGATGTCGCGCAGAGCCTCGCTGGTCGCGGCCAGCACCTGGTAGCTGCTCATAGGTTCCTCATCTTAGCCAGACTGCGCGGGTGCCGGTAGGGCGCTCGGCGGAGTTGGCGACAGAACAGTAAACGTCACGGGCAGGCACCGCCCTGGGCTGCCGCCGCGCCGCCCTGAGTCCCGGTAGCGCCGGCCGTTTGGGTCACTGGAGCGACGGCCGAGGGGATCGTCGGAGTGCCGCCCGGGGGGATCGTCGGAGTGCCGCCCGTCGCGGTGGGGTCCGGTTTGTCCTTCACAGTGGGGTCCGGTTTGTCCGTCGCGGCGGGGTCCATCGATGCCTTGCGGGCGATAAAGATGGTCACGGTGACGGTCTGGTCTTGCTCGTTCTTAAAGGTGATATCGGCGGGCACCTGGGCAGATAATTGCACAAACCCGGCGCCGAAGGCAAAATGGCTCGCCGTCGAGTCCAGGGGTATCCAGCACCCGGAATTACCGACCTGGTAGGTCAGCTTGCCGAGATTCGTGGCGGCATCGCTTTTGGGGTCGAGCGGCGTGCGCTGGATGAGCAGCATTTGCAGCTCCCGCTTATCGTTCTGCGGGATGCGGACCGTCACCGACTTTCCCATGCGGATTTCGACATCGATCCGGTCGTATGCCTCGACCTTCAGCGTCTCGGTGGCCGCAAAGGTGGGGCCGACCGGGTTCGCTACCTTGACCGACAGCGTGTAAGTTATGTCATTCATCCCTGTAATCTCCTCATAATATGAACCATCATTGCCATCAACCGCTTGTGAACACCGGCGCGTGGGGCGCCGGGTCGGGGCGTGTTCACGCCGCCGGTCTCCAGCCGATCCCCGCCGTCCACAGGCATCCGCATCTCCTCCAGGTAGGGCGCGATGAAGCTGACCAGGGCGTCCAACTCCTGCAAATACCGCCGGCGCCCGCTGGGCACATGGGTGATATGCCCGCGCCAGACAGCCGGTTTCCCTTCCTCAGCGGTTTCCTCGAGCCAGATCCGGATGATGAACGAGTGGCTATCGGTGTCCTCTGGGTCCATCTGCCGCTACCCGCTAATGTCCGGTGCGAGGCCGGAGGAAGCCCGGTTGCGGCAGCCCCCCGCGGCATCGAGCGCATCTATCGAATTTCTCGTCCGACGGCCGTCGAGTGTGCAGTGAGTATAGCAACCGCCTATCTGGATAGGCGTCTGCCAGGCGTCCGTGGCGGCGTCTAGCGGCCGTGCAAAAACGAGTGGGGTCACGTTAGCGATCTCCGCCCAGGGAATCCGGGGGGCGCAGCGCCGGGCGCGGCCCGGTGGTGGCCTGTTCCAGCGTCTGGATCTGCCGCTGCAACTCGCGTTGCAGGGTGGCGACCGCGCCGCGCATCTGCTTGAGACTGCGCACCACCTGCGGCAGCGATGGCTCATCCGCTCCTGCGGCCTCCAGGATGGGCAGATCGGGTCCTGGTGAAGGGCGCGCGGCCCGAATCCGGCGGTACAGCGCAACGGTGCGCTCCGCGGGCTCCACCCCAAGCTCCTCGGTGAGCGCTTGCACGCAACGCTCGTACTGGCGCAAGGCGGCGGTACGGTCGCCCGCCAGGTAGTAGAGCCGCATTATCCGGCGATGTGTGCGTTCGCGGGCGCGGTCGTAGCGCAGAATGCGCATGCCGTATTCGAGTCCTGCTTCGTAGGCGTGCTGGGCCTCGCAATAACTGGTCAGCTTGTCCAGTGCCAGCAGGTAGATCGCTTGCAGGCGCTCGCGCTCAAATAGGCACCAATCGTCGTAGCAGCCTTCCAGCAGGTCACTTTGATACAGATCGACGGCATCATGGAGCGCCTGGGCCAGGGACGGGGTGAGATCCGCGCCCCGAACACCGCGGGTGGCGTGATGGGCCTGCTCGAAGACGGTGACATCGAGCCAGAGGTCGGCGTCGGGGTTGATGCGCACCCAGTCCACCTCTGCATACAGCAGGCGCCGGTCACTTGGTGTCTCCAGCGCCGTCTGGATCTGCCATACCGCCTGGCGCAAATACTTCTTCGCCTGCGCCTCGGCACAGGCGCCCCAGAACAGGCCAGCCAGCGTTTCGCGGGCATGGGCGCGGTCGCGATACAGCAATAGGTAGGAGAAAAGCTCCTGCACCTTGCCGGCATCAAAATCGGTCAGGATATGGCCGTCGCAGCACACCCTGAACTTGCCGAATAAGCTGATCCTGATAGCGGCCATCGTTCACACCTCGCGAACCACGCCAATTCACGGATCTAACCGGACGGCGGCCCGGCGGTATCGCTAACAGATAGGGTCGTGCGATCCCCAAAATCGGGTTCGCTGCGCCAGAGGCAGTTGATCGGGATCCCTGGCGTTCACCGCCATGCTCCATACAAGACAGGAGCTGCACGGCTTGACAGTCGGCAGCGAATGGAGCATGCTACTTTCCATCACCCTCCGTCCGATCATCGTCGATCACGCGGCGCCGCTCCGCGGCAGTGCTGATCGGGGCATGGTGGCTTCCTGATTTCCCACCTTGTTAATTCGGCCGGGCAGAGGGCAATGGAGCGATTGCCAGTGCCTGTGCGGGTCCCATGAGAAAATTGTAGACGGCGGGCGCCGGTTGGGCCACGAAAAACACACATTTTCACCGAAAACAGTTGGTCGTGCCGGGCCGCCTCAGGGAGAGGGACTACATGGCCGATTCCCAGGGACTATCGACGCCGCTACCGGGCGCTCAAACCGTCCATATCCCATCTTCGTTCGGGGAGCTACTCCGGCGATACGGGCAGGGTGCCGGGCTGACACAGGAGTTGCCGGCGGCGCGCGCCGGGTTGAGTGCGCGCCATCCAGGGGCTGGAAACAGGCGGCGGTCATGTGCCGCGGGCGCCACCGGCACAACGATTAGCGACGGCAGTGGGCTTGGGCGCGGAAGACCAGGCGCGCCTGATGGCCGCCGTCCAGGGGAGCGCGGGCTGCGTTGCCGGCGCTGATCCGCCGGCGCCGGGAAGCTACGCCACCACCCGGCTCAAACAGCAGCCGGTGGCAGATTTCCCGTGACTCCGGCCTTGCCCGCTAATATGCTCGGCAGTGTACCCCACCTTCGGGAAACTGCTCCAGCACTATCGACTGGCCGCTGGGCAGACGCAGGCGGAGTTGGCGGAGCGGGCGGGCCTGAGCATGCGTGCGGTTCGGGATCTCGGACGCGAGGTACATTGGGCGCCCCGCGCCGCGACGGCACACTAGCTCGCCGCAGCACTCCGACTCAGACCGGGCGATTGGGTGGCCTCTGGTGCGCGACCTCCTGGCGGCGGCCCCGCGTTTAGGATCTGTAAAAGAATAACCTTTCCGGGTATATTGGAATCAGTTTCGGTTGAACTGCCGCTTGCGTGACATTCAAGCCCGGTTGGCGGCGGCTGTCACTTTGCGGGTTGTGCGATCCCGACACGGTCCGCCTGGACCGTGACCCGGCGG
>DASSGZ010000488.1:0-4690 GCA_035693165.1 Chloroflexia bacterium
CACAGCGCGGATGGTTTGGGGGGGCGCGGCCCCTGCCGCGCCCGATCACTCCCGATGCGAATCAGCGGAGTACCCGGCGCTGGGGCGGACACCCCGGTCCGCCCCTACCCGGCCCGTCTCCCCCCTTCCCGCTCCGGGAAGGGGGGCCGGGGGGGATAGGCCCGCCGATCAGGTCGTGGCGCCCTGCTTGTCGATCACGGTTTCGCCGCGCACGGTCACGTCGGCTTCCGGTTCGCCGCGCGCCACCAGGTACTGGTTGATGCCGTAATCATAGACATAGGCCCCGACGGCGGCGCCCACTAACGGGCCGATAATGGGCACCAGGAAATAGGGCAAGGCGATACCGAAGAAATCGGCCGTATAGGTGAAGGGGTTGAGGCCCCAGCCGCCGATGCTCGTGAGGAGGCGCGGGCCGAGGTCGCGGGCCGGGTTGATGGCGTAGCCGGCGTTGCCGCCCAGGGCCATGCCGATGACCACGACGAGGAGGCCGATGACGAAGGGGGCCAGGTTGGATTCGACCGGCAGATTGCGCTTGTCGATGATCGCCAGGATCAGCGCCATGAGCAGGGCGATGCCGATGATCTGGTCGAGCATGGCGTTGCCCCACTGGACGCCCGCGGCGGCGTTGTTATAGGTAGCAAAAATGGTGGCGGTCGCCGGGGTGCCCGAATTGGCGAGGCCCGCCGCCGCGTCGCGCACGATACCCTTGCTCGCTTCAAAGGCGGCAATGGCGGGGTTATAGTTCAACAGCAGCAGGCCCGCGGCGCAGAACGCGCCGACGATCTGGGCGAGGGAATAGGGGAGCACTTTATTCCAGGGAAAGCCGCGGCGCAAGGCCAGCCCGAGCGTCACGGCGGGGTTGAGGTGGGCGCCGGTCAGGCCGCCCGCCACATAGACACCCATGGTCACCGCCAGGCCCCAGGCCCAGGTAATTGTCTGCCAGTCGCCTTTACCTAATGCCACTACCATGGCGACCACACCATCGCCGAAGATGATGAGGACCATGGTGCCGAGGAACTCTGCTAGCAGTTCCCCGAACAGCCCGTTGCGTCTCATCCTGCATCTCCTTCTGTCCGGGCGCAGATCTCACCGCGCCCGCTGATTGGTCGTGCGCCGGCACCGCGCCCGGCGCGCGCTTGCTCGGTTTCTATCTCGCCGGCGATTGCCGTGTCTGTCCGCGGATCACCTCCTTCGGTCGCGCCCAGGTCGGGCGTTTAGCTATGCGTATCCTGCCGGTCGAGGGCCGGTTCACCTGCCGAGGCGGCCTTGCCCGCCTCGGACCGGCCCACTAGCTCGCGATACTCGGCCACCTGGCGCGCGGTTTCGGCGGCGTCCCAGCCCAGTTCGCGCGCCATCAGGCCGGCGACCGCCGGGGCCGCCACGCTGCCGTGGTCCCAGGCTTCAAAGTCGACGCGCAGCCGCCGGTCGAGCACGTCGTCCAGCGTCAGCGCCATCTCATAACGGCAGGTGTAGACCACCTCGGCCATGATGTAGGGCAGGTCGGGCACCACGCGGGCGGCCAGCGCGGGGTCGGCGGCGATCAGGTCGAGGATGACACCCGCCGCCGCGCCGTAGCGATCCAGGCGGCGCACGGTGTCGGGGCGCAGGCCATAGCGCGGGGCCGCGCCGGCCACCCGGCGGGCCGTTTCCTTCCAGCCCGCGGTGCCGGCCAGCGGCAGCCGCTCGGTGACGTGGGCGATGGGGTCGCCCTGCTTGCGGCTGATGTGATCCACGGTGTCCTGGGCCATGCGCCGGTAGGTGGTCAGCTTGCCGCCCACGATAGTCACCATCCCGCCGGGGCTGTCGATCACGGCGTGCGTGCGCGAGAGCTTAGACGACGCGGCGGCGCTCTTGGTCGAGCGCACCAGGGGCCGGTAGCCGGCCCAGGTGCTGATGATGTCGGCTTCGGTCAGCGGGCACTGCATGTAGCGGTGGATATGGCGCAGGATATAGGCGACATCGTCCTCGGTGGCGGCGGGGCGGTCGATGTCGCCGCCCTCGGTGTCGGTGGTGCCGATGGTGACGCGGGCGCCCCAGGGCACGATGAACAGCAGCCGCCCGTCCTCGGTTTCGGGCAAGACGATGGCGTCCTTGCCCATCTTGAGCGCGGCGCGGGGCACCGTCAGGTGGACGCCCTTGGCCGGCTCGACGTGGATCTGCGGCTCGCCGCCCGTCAGCGCCTCGATCCGCCCGGCCCACACGCCCGCCGCGTTGACCACCGTGCCGGTCGGGATGCGGTAATCCGCGCCGGTCATGCGGTCGCGCACCCGCGCCGCGGCGATGCGGTCATTCTCCATATCAAAGCCCGTCACCTCGGCGTAGTTCGCCACCAGGGCGCCGTGCCCCGCCGCCGTGCGGATGACGGTCGCGGTCAGGCGGGTGTCGTCGGTCTGGGCGTCATAATAGATGAAGGCGTCGTTCAGGCCCTCGGTCTTGAGGCAGGGCGCCATCTGCTCCACGGCGCGCTTGCTCAGGCGGCGATGGCGGCGCACACCCAGCCGGCCCGACAGGATATCGTACAGCAGCAGGCCCGACTGGATCAGGTAGCTCATGCCGATGCCGCCGGGCGGGACAATGGGCGTGCCCAGGGGCCGCTTGTTCTCGGCGTAGAGCGGCAGCACAAAGCCGATGGGCTGCACCAGGAAGGGCGCGTTGCGCACCAGCAGCCCGCGCTCGACCAGCGCCTCGCGGACGAGGGCGAAGTCATACTGCGGCAGGTAGCGGATGCCGCCATGGACCAGCTTGGTCGATTTGCTGCTGGTGCCGCCGGCGAAATCGCCCTTCTCGACCAGGCCCACCCGGTAGCCGCGCGCCGCGGCGTCCACCGCCACGCCCGCCCCGGTGATGCCGCCGCCGACGACGAAGATGTCCACGCCCTCAGCGGCCATGCGCTCCAGCGCCGCCACCCGCTCGGCGATCGATAATGGTTCCGTAGCCATAATATGCGTACCTTACGTTTCTGCCGCCCGTGCGGCGGTTAACAGGGCCTCGACATCCGCGGGCGTGGCCTGAGCCAGCGCCTGCGCGGCCAGTGTCCGGGCCGCGCCCGCGGCCATCCCGCGGATCGCCCGTTTCACGGCCGGGATGGCCGCCGGCGCCATGCTCAACTCGTCCACGCCCAGGCCCACCCAGAGCGGCGCCCAGGCCGGGTTGCCCGCGGCCTCGCCGCAGATGCCGGTCCAATGCCCGGCGGCGTGCGACGCTTCGACCGTTCGGGCGATCAACTGCAGCACCGCCGGGTGGATCGGGCTGTAGAGATGGGCCACCCGCGCCGCCCCGCGATCCGCCGCCAGCGTGTACTGGGTCAGGTCGTTGGTGCCGATGCTGAAAAAGTCGGCTTCGGCGGCGAAGACCGGCGCCAGCAACGCCGCCGCCGGCACCTCGACCATAATGCCCACGGCCAGTTGCGCCGGGGCGGGCGTGCCCGCCGCCGCCAGTTCGGCGCGCACCTCGTCCACCAGGGCGCGGGCGCGGCGCCACTCGTCGCGCGTCGTGACCATCGGGAACATGACGTGGACGGCCCGCCCCGCCCCGGCCCGCAACAGCGCGCGCAGTTGCGTGCGCAGCAGGTCGGGCTCGTCGAGGGCCACGCGCAGCCCCCGCCAGCCCAGGAACGGGTTGGCCTCCCGCCCGAAGTCGAGATAGGGCGGCGGCTTATCGCCGCCCAGGTCGAGCGTGCGCACCACGACTTCGCAGCCGGGCAGCGCCGCGTAAATCGCGCGATAGGCCGCTTCCTGTTCGGCTTCGTCGGGCCGGTGGTCGAGGAACAGGAACTCGGTGCGCAGCAGGCCGATGCCCGCGGCGCCCGCCCCGGCCGCTTGCTGCGCGTCGGCCACCGATCCGGCGTTGGCCGCCAGCCGGATGCGGCGCCCGTCGCGCGTCTCGGCGGGCAGGTCGCGCAGCCCGGTATCGGCGGCGGCGGCCCGGCCCCGCGCGGCGCGCCAGGCGTCGTGCGCGGCCTGCGCGTCCGGCCCCGGATCGAGCGTCAGCCACCCGCCGTCGCCGTCGAGCAGCGCCGGCTGCCCATCGTGCGCGGCGAACGCGCCCAGGCCGCAGACCAGCGGCACGCCCAGCGCCCGCGCCACCACCGCGGCGTGCGAGGTCGGCCCCCCGCCGCTCAGCCCGATGCCCAGCACATGGGCGCGGTCCAGCCCCGCCGTCTCCGACGGCGACAGATCCTCGGCCAGGATGACCACCGGGCCGGGCAGCCGGCGCAGATCGGCGGGGGCCGGCTCGCCCCGCGCGATGCGCGCCGCCCGCCGCCCCACATCGCGCACATCGGCGGCCCGCTCGCGCAGGTACGGGTCGTCGATGGCCGCCAGCAGCGCCGCCTGTTCGTCCGCCGCGGCCAGGATGGCGGCGTCCGCCGGGTAGTGCTCGGCGGCCACCAGTTCGGCGGCGCGGTCGCTCAGCAGCGGGTCGGTCGCCATCAGCGCCTGGGCCGAGAAGATGGCCGCCTCCTCCGGCCCGAGAGCCCCGGCGACTTCCTCGGCCAGCCGATCGAGTTCGGCCTGCGCGCCCGCCAGCGCCGCGGCCACGCGCGCCTGCTCCACGCTCGTCTGGGCCGGGTCGATGGGCAGGACCGGCGCCACGGGCGCGGCCGGGCGATAGACCAGCACCGGCCCCAGCGCCTGGCCCGGCGCCGCGGCTACCCCGCGCAGCACCACCGGCGCGCCGCCCGCGGCGTCCA
>DASSGZ010000489.1:0-5677 GCA_035693165.1 Chloroflexia bacterium
GTGTCTCTGCGGTAAAATGAGCCACGTTAGTTGACGCTCGAATCCGTGCAAGCTATAATGAGGCACACGAAGGGAGGGGGACAGGCGCATGGAGAGACAACGCGAACCGTGGGATGCCCGCGCCCTCTTGTTGCTCGGCGCGCTCATGGTGCGCAGCGGCCACGGCTACCAGATCAACGACTTCATCGAGCGCTGCAACGTGGCCGAACTCAAGAAACCCACCGTCTACGCGCTGCTCGACCGCCTGGAGGCAGCGGGCCACGTCAGCGTGCAGACCGAGCAGGAGGGCAACCGCCCGCCGCGCCGCGTCTACACGCTCACTCCCAGCGGCCAGGCCCTCTTCCACGACCTGCTGCGCGACAACCTGCGCACCCCCGACCCCGGCACCGGCGACATCGGCCTGATGTTCCTCGACTACCTGCCCCGCGCCGAAGCCGTCGCCTACCTGCAACAGCGCCTCGCCGGGCTCGACGCCGCGCTGGCCGCCACGCCCGACGTACCGCCGCACGGCGGCCACCTCACCGTCGACCTCGCCGTCAGCCACCAGACCGCCCTGCGCCGCGCCGACCGCGCCTGGCTCGCCGCGCTCATTGACCGCTTGCAGACGCCGGCTGGCGCCGTGTAGGGGTCAGTGGTCAGTGGTCAGATTATAGCTGTCAGCCGTCAGCCATCCGCTTTGTGCTACGCACCACTGCGCGATCAGGAGACGGCCACAAGACCTGTCATTCTGAGCGCAGCGAAGAATCTCCGTCTCGTAGCGCGAACGACGAAACTCCTCACTCCGCTCAGAATGACAGGTCTTCACATAACTGACTACTGACCACTGACCACTCGCCTACCCGGTCGCCCGCGCTATCACATCTTCCACGCCCAGGCCGTAGATGTGCGGCGGCTGGACGCCGAGCAGCATCAGGTACATCGCGAGTTGGCTGCGGTGGTGGATTTCGTGCTCGACCATCGCCATCAGCAGGCGCCAGGCGCGGATCGGCGGGCCGTCCAGGCTGGGGCGATGCTCGGCCAGCGCGGCGTCGGGCAGCGTGCGCAGCCGATCCAGCGCCGCCGCGTGCCCCGCCGCCAGGGCCGCCACTGCGCCCGCCAGGTCAGCTGGCCCTGTGTCGTGCCCGCGATACAGCCAGCGCCCATCGACCACGGCGCCGACGAACATCGCCTCGCCCGCCGCCAGGTGACGCACAATGTCCCCGCAGGTGAACTCGCCCGCCCGCGGCGCCCAATCCATCCGCTCCGGCGGCACCTGGGCCACAAACTGCAATGTCCGCCGCCGGATGCTCTCAAAATAGGCGATAAACGCCGCCACGCTGCTGATCAGTGGCTCCAATGTCGTGTCCTCTCCTCCGTCCCCCGGCGCGGAGGGCCGGTGGCACCCCGGTTCGCCACGGCAACTGCTAGGCGTCGGGCCCGCCGGCCCAGTTGTCTTTGTAAGCCGGTCCTGTCGGGCCGTCGCTCATGTAGTAGATCTCCGTATCGCCGATCTGCAGGATCGGCGACCCGCCCTTGTTGCCCCAGATGCCGCGATATTTGAGCCACCACTGGCCGTTGGCCGGCGTCCAGTCGTCGTAATTATCCTTGGTGATGTTGGCGATGGTGGCAAAGAGCTGGTTGTTGGTCGCGTGCACTTCCAGCAGCGCGTCCTCGTCCGGGTCGTCGCTGGGGAAGTCCACGGCGATGTAGTCGGCGGCCGTGTAGGACACGCCGGAACTGCTGAACCAGTGGATATCCTTGTAGGTGGTGCTCCCCTGCTGCTGATCTTCGATCTGGCCGATGTTGTAGTATGCGGTCCCGCCGACCGTATAGACCGTCACTACCAGGCCCTGGTCACTGAGAGCCACGTTCGGGTTTTGATAGCCGCCCGCCCCGGTCACCCCGCCGCCCGTCTTGCCCAGGGTGTCAAAGTGAATAGTGCCCGCATCCGGGTTTACCTCGCCCACCGAGTATGTCAGGTTGCTCGTATTATGCACCACGACGACTTCGTTTTCGTCGTTCAAGCTGACTCCCGGCCCCGACATGCCGAGCGCGGAGTCGTTACCCGTCCAGAAAGCGGCGGGCCGGCTGGTTTTCCAGGTGATCGCCGGCGGCGGCTTGGGGCTGGCCCCGCTGCCGGCGTCGACGCTGATGACGCCGATCATGTAGTAGTAGGAATTGCCGCTACGGAAGACGGCGCAAATCACGCCGTCGTTGTTGATCGCGACCGCTGGGTCACTATACGGATTCGACATGCCGTGGACTCCGGGAGCCGGGGCGGTCGCGAACTGCGTGCCGCGATTGGTTCCCTTGGTCCAGGTGATGGTATTCAGGGTGGCGGGGGTATTCACGTCGGTATTGAAAACCCCGAGATTCCAATAATAGTTGGAGTCGTTGCGGTGGAGCGAGAGGACGATGCCGTCGTTGTTCATGCCGACGCACAAGCCGCCGTTGCCCACGTCAAATTGGGTCCCCGCGTTGGCATTGTGCCAGGTGATCTGGTTGTTCTCGATCGTCCCGGTGTTCCAGTAATAGCGCGACCCGCCCCCGGCATCCCGGTGGACGGACACCACGCCGTGGATGGGCGGCAAGGGGTCCGTCGCGGGATCGTCCTGCGCGCGGCTCTGGGGGAAACTGGCGACCGCCACGGTCGGCATACGGCCGTTGTCAAATTGGTTGTTCGCACTCGGCGCGGGAAAGTCGATGAGGTCGGTGGCGTTTTCGTTGTAGCCCACGTTCACCAGCGCCGAGCGGGTATCCCAGCCGGGCGGGTTATCCTGCGTGATGTCGGGAGCCAGATCCGCGACCCGCGAATGGCTGGCGGCGTCGGGATAGCTGGCATGCGAGTTCTGCGCCGAATACACGATGATGCGGTGCGGGTCGTTGGGGTCCGTCTTGGGCGTGATGCTCTTGCTGACCTTGTCATGTTGCGCGTAGTACACCGCGAGGATGCTGTTCATATCCGGGGTGACCCGCACAGTGACCTGCTCGAAATCGCCCTCGTGCATGTCCACGCCGTCCCAGGTCTGAATAATACCGACGATGGCGCCGACATCGAGCGAGCTTTCGCCGAGGAATATCACCGGGATGAGCAGGTTCACCCCAGGGATGAAGAAGAGGAGCGACGCAGTGAGCACCTGGAAAGAGACGTAAGCCGCAATATAGCCGACGAGCCGGCTCATTATGAACGTGTTGCCGTTGAACGCATAGAGAAACGAATAGACCAGGTCGTAAGCGGTTACATTACCGTTGTCGTCCCGCACGGGCCGGACGTAGGCGTAGACTTTGGCCGTCGAGAGATCGCCGGCCCGCGAGGCATTATTCAAGATCTTCAGATACCAGCCCGCGCGTTCGTTGAGCCGCGTGTCGGCCAGCACGGAACTGTCCACGCGACTGGTCCCGTCGATCACGGGGCTGTAGACGACCTGACCGGCGGCGTTGTACAGGGCCGTGCGCTGCAAATACCACTCCACTGAGCAGGGCCGGTAGGCATCGTTCGGGTGCAGATAGACGATGGGGGCGAATCGCTGCAACAGCAGCAGGTCCCGCGAACTCCAGATCGCGTCGGCATGACCGATCACTTCAGGATCGTTCGTCGGATAGACACAAAGGTTGCCGTCCGGGTTTATCATCAGGCTGTACTGCAGGTTTAACGCGGTCACATATGCAGTGGACCCCGGCGACGAATTCGCGCTCCAGACGGGGGTGCCCGCGCCGGACCCTGGACCGCTGCCGGAATAGACTGCGAAGTTGCCGGTAGCATCTAAAAGCGCATAATACGCTCCCGTAGCCGAATGTGAATTTGAGGTCCAGATAGCCGGGCCGGTGGCTGTACCCATGGTAGCCGGGTTACAGGGATAAATGGACAGGTTCCCATCGGCCTCCACGACGACATAGTAGGTCCCATTGGGCGAGCAGATGAAATCGTTATTCTGTGAGGTCAACGCTTGCCCGGCGAGCAGGTACGGCCCAAAATTAGCCATGAGAGTCTCCTTTTGCTTTCTGAGGGAAACAGCTACGGCGGCCGCAAGCTACCAGAGGGTCATGCAGAGGAGAGGCGAACGAAGCGCGCGCCTGACCGAGTGGGCTTCTGGGCGGAGAGTATAGCACAGATCCAGAGGGTACACAAGAGTTTGACCGGGAGTGGATGCCCGGCGGAATAGATAAGCGCGGCGGCCGTCCGCGCCGGGACTGGTAGGATACACCGATAACCCGCCCGATCCGGTTTTCGAACACGCGGCCTTGCTGGTGCTAAGCCGTAGTGCCTCCGTCCGGCGCGGGCGGCCGCCGCTGGGCCAGCAGCCAGGCGTAGAGCTCCGGGTTGGCGTAGGTCGCCGTCCAGGAGTCGTGCCGCGCCTCCGGGTAAACGGTGAAGCGCACATTGCCGTCGCAGGCGCGCAAGGCCGCCACCATCTCCTCCGACCGCTGCAACAGCACCACGTCGTCCAGGGCCCCGTGGAACGCCCAGACCGGCACGTGGCGGATGGCGCAGGCGCGGGCCGGGTCGCCCCCGCCGCACACCGGCGCGATGGCCGCGAAGCGGTCGGGGTAGCGCAGCGCCAGCGCCCAGGTGCCGAACCCGCCCATGCTGAGCCCGGTCACATACACCCGGTCGGCATCCACGCGGTACTGCTCGCTCACCTCGTCGAGTAGCGCGCTCAGCACATCGGTCGACCACCAGGACCCGGCAGGACACTGCGGCGAGACCACGATGGCAGGCAACGCCAGCCCCTCTTCCAGCCGCCGGGCTAGACCATGCCGCTTCACCAGGGCCAGGTTGCTGCCCGACTCGCCCCGGCCATGCAGAAACAAGATCAGCGGCCAGGGCCGAGCCGGCGCCGCGGCGTAGCCCTCCGGCAAGTACAGCAGATACGCCGCCCCCACGGTCGTCGTAATGGTCCGCTCAAACTCGTGTGCCTCTTGCACGCTCACCCGCGCCATGCGAATCGCTCCCTCCTGCACCGGACAACGCCGCGCGCCATCCAACGCCTGATCGATATCATCTGCCGGCCTCATCAGATCAACGAAACGCACCTCACGTCTGATCTATGCCGCTCCCGATCCGTTCCGCCCGCTCGCCCCTCTCCGCCGCGGAGAAGGGCCGGGGGGAGAGGTTGGCCGGCATTGACTGGACGGCGCCCCGCGTGCTATAGTCGCACCATGTCCGTGCGACCCCAACCCCCACCCACGAGGATCTGAATGAGCCACGATTGGTTGACCCAGGTGCGCGATCTGACCCTGACCCTGGTGCGCTTCCCCAGTGTCACCGGCACGCCCGGCGAGCGGGAGTTCGCCGGGTATATCCGCGACGTGCTGGCGGCCCACCCCTACTTCCAGGCGCACCCCGCGCACCTGCGCCTGGAACCAATCCCCGACGACCCCCACGGGCGGGCCAACGTCTTCGCCCTGGTGCGCGGCAGCGGGGCGGCCACGGTCGTCCTGGCTGGGCACTACGACGTGGTCAGCGCCGGCAACTACGGCGACCTGGAACCGTGGGCCTTCGATCCGGAGGCGTTGCTGCCCCGCCTGCGCGCCGCCCTGGAGGCCGAAGGCGGCGACAACGAGACCGACACGCTGGCCCTCGCCGACCTGCGTGGCGGCGACTACCTGCCGGGCCGTGGCGCGCTTGACATGAAGAGCGGCCTCGCCGCGGGCATCGCCGTGCTCTACCGCTTCGCCGAGAGCACACAGCGCACAG
>DASSGZ010000490.1:0-6556 GCA_035693165.1 Chloroflexia bacterium
TCGACGATGTTGCGGTCATGCACCGTCACGCCCAGGCTCTCGGGCTTGAGCCGCTTGCCGCCGCAGGTGGGGCAGGGGCGGTTGCTCATGTACGCTTCGAGTTCCTGCCGGATCGTCTCGGACGTGCTGTCGCGGTGGCGCCGCTTCACCCAGGGGATCAAGCCCTCGAAGGTGGTGTCGTAGGTGCGCGTGTGGCCGCTGGTCGTCTTGTGCTTGACGTGGATCGTCTCGTTGCCCGTGCCGTACAGCACGATCTTGCGCTGGGCCTCGGTCAGATCCTTCCAGGGGGTGGTCATATGGAAGCCGTACCGCTGCGCGATGGCCTCTAGTAGCTCCAAATAATAGCCCTCGCCGCTGAGCACCGCCCGCGACCAGGGGCCGAGCGCGCCGTCGGCCAGCCCCAGCTCGGCGTCGGTCACGACCAGGTCGGGGTCGGGGTCGAGCATGGTGCCCAGACCGGTGCAGGTGGGGCAGGCGCCGTGCGGGCTGTTGAAGGAGAAGGTGCGCGGCTCGATCGCGCCCAGGCTGATGCCGCAGACCGCACAGGCCGCGTGCTCGGAGTACAGGTACTCCTCGCCGCCCTGCACCGCGATGCGCACCATGCCCTCGCCCAGCTTCAGCGCCGACTCGATGCTGTCGGCCAGGCGGCCCCGGTCGGGGTCGGCGCCGGCGGCGATGCCGGTGCCGGCCCGGCTCACGCCGCCGCTCGCCGGCCCGCCCGCCGTCACCAGTTCGGCCACCGGCTGGGTATGCTTGACCACCAGGCGGTCCACCACCACCTCGATGGTGTGCATCTTGTAGCGGTCGAGTTCGGGCACCGAGTCCAGGTCGTAGACCGTGCCGTCCACGCGGGCGCGGACATAGCCGGCCTTGCGGATATCCTCCAGCACCTTGGTGTGCTCGCCCTTGCGATCCTTGATGATCGGGGCCAGCACCATGATCCGCGCCCCGTCGGGCAGCGCCTGGACGTTGTCCACGATCTCGGTGGCCGACTGCGGCGCGATCTCCCGCCCGCAGTTGGGACAGTGGGGGTGGCCGATGCGCGCGAACAGGAGCCGCAGGTAGTCGTAAATCTCGGTGATCGTGCCGACCGTCGAGCGCGGGTTGCGGCTGGCGCCTTTCTGGTCGATGGAGATGGCGGGGGAGAGGCCGTCGATAGTGTCCACATCGGGCTTATCCATCTGGCCCAGGAACTGCCGGGCATAGGCCGACAACGACTCGACATACCGCCGCTGGCCTTCCGCGTAGATCGTATCGAAGGCCAGCGAGGACTTGCCCGACCCCGACAACCCGGTGATGACGACCAGTTTATCGCGGGGTAGCTCTACGTCGATGTTCTTGAGGTTGTGGGCGCGGGCGCCCCGCACAATGATTTTATCCGACACGGTTCTTCCCCCACAAAAAGGGCCGGCGCGCGCCGGCCCGGTACGGATAGAACGACTGTTCTATCATAGCAGTATAGCAAAGGCCAAAAGGGCTGTCAATCAGTCGATAGTCTGATATAGCAAGAGCGACAGCCAACCTCTAATTATACCATAATTGGCGGGATTTGCCGGGGTTGCAGCGGGGCATTCGACGGCAGCGCCGGGCCCGCGAACCGGCGGGTAACGGCAACCAGGGCCGCCTGCGCGGCCTAACCCAATAGGGAACCAGCCCGCGCAGGCGGGCTGTGTAGCGCTAGCCCGCCCCTTGAGGGGCCGGGCGCGGCTGGGCGGGGGCTACGCCGCGGGCAGGCGGACGGTGAAGGTCGCGCCCTGGCCCGCGCCCGCGCTCTCGGCGCGCACGCTGCCGCCGTGCAGTTCGACCAGGTGGCGCACGATGGCCAGCCCCAGGCCGAGGCCGCCATGCCGGCGGGTGCTGGTGCTGTCGGCCTGCCGGAAATGGTCGAAGATAAACGGCAGCACATCCAGGGCGATGCCCTCGCCGGTGTCGCTTACGCTGATTTCCACGTCCACGCCTGCGCGTTGCAGGCGCACCGCCACCTGCCCGCCCGGTGGGGTGAACTTGATCGCGTTCGACAGCAGGTTCCAGAGCACTTGCTGCAAGCGGCGCGCGTCGCCCGAGAGCCGGCGGGCCGCCGGATCGAGCGTCAGGGTGATCTGAATGCCCCTGGCATCCGCCGCCGCCTGCGTGGCGCCGACGGCGGCGCTGATCACGGTGATCGCATCGACGGGGCCGCTATCGAGCCGCAGTTTGCCCGTAATCACCTGCGAGACATCGAGAATGTCTTCCACCAGTTGCGCCTGCGCCTTGGCGTTGCGTTCGATAACCTCCAGCCCCCGTGCCAGGGTCGCCACGCTGGGGTCGCCCTTGCGCAGCCGTTGCGCCCAGGCGATGATCGTGGTCAGCGGCGTGCGGAGTTCGTGCGAGACGGTGGCGAGAAAATCGTCTTTCAGCCGGTTGGCGTGCTCGGCTTCGACGCGCGCCGTCTGCTCGCGCGCCAGCGACTCGGCGCGGGCGGCGAGTTCCTGTTCGAGCAGGCGCGCCTTCTGCTGCAAGCCGATGATCGCCTGCGCCCGCTCGTCGGGACCGGGCAACCCGGAGTAGCTCTCGGCGGGGATGAGGTGGGCGTGCGCCCGGCATACGTCGCCGAAGGGTTGGGCATGCGCGTCGCCGTCCAGGCCGGTAATGGGATAGGCGCAGAAGAGGACGAAGGGATGGGCCGCGCGCAAGCCGTTCCAGAGTTCTTCCAGGCGCACGGTGCCCATGTAGTTGCCTTCGGCCCAGAGCAGCGCGACCATCTCGCCGAAAACGCGCACGGCCCGCCCGCCGGCCGCCGCCTGTGCGACCATCCCGCCGAAGATCTCGGCGAAGCGGTCGGGATCCGGCATCCCATCCACGACGAACCGCGTCAGGATCTCCGCGGCGTCCACGGCCAGATACTGGCCGGTCGCCTGGGCTGCGTCCAGGTCGTGGCCCGCGGCCTGCAGCCGATCGGCCAGCCCGGCGCGATGCTCGGGCGTGGCGACGACGAGCGCGGCGTCGCCCGCGCGCAGGCCCGCGCCGATGAACTCGCTCAGGCCATGCAGCAAGAAGTCGTCTGTCTCGTAGAATTGGGCGAAGTGACCGGCTTCGGTCAGGGTGGCCCAATCGATGTGCGGCGCGAGCATTGTGCCGGGGCCGAAGTCAGGTAGCTCCGGCACAGATGCGGCATGGATGTTAACTTGGGCCACGGAAGCCTCCAACGAGCGGCGTGCAATTGATCAATATGCCCCATCACGGCAGCAAATCGAATTCTAACCAGCAAGATTCACGCCATGAAAACGATAGCGGCCGGATTGCGCGCCGGCGCTAGCCGGGTGGGCTCAGCCCCTTCTCGAACACGAGCATGGTGCCCTCGTCGGTTCGCGGGGTCCAGCCGGCGGCCTGCAAGCCTGCTTCGATGGCCTGCACGCGCGGCAGCATGGCGTGTAACTCGGCCCAGCCCCGCGCGGCGGCGATTTGCCGGGCCGCCCCCGCCAGGCCGGCAAGCCGCGCAGGGTCCAGCGCGCCGGCGTCCAGGTACGCCAGCCAGACGGCATCCGGGTAATGCTGCTCGGGGACGAGGGCGATGAGGCCGGGGGCTGCGCTGCCTTCCGGCGCGGGCAGCGTGAACAGGTGGCCCGCCGCCAGCATGGCGTCCCAGACGGCGCGGGTCCACGCCTGCACATGCCAGCCATGCGACACCAACCCGCCGGTCGCCGCCCACATCGGGCTTTGCGGCAGCGCGGCCCACCGGGCGTCCGCCGCAGGACCGGGTTCGAGCGGGATGGCGGCGGGCGCGCCGGCCTCAGCGGCGGGCGTCGCTTGCCGGGGCAGCAGGGCCGGGCCACGCACAAAGCCGTCGCGGGCGGCGTTCTTGTGGATGGGGGTGTTGTCGGCGGCGGTGATGAAGCGCAGCACATGGCCGCCGCGGCGGGCGGCTTCGTCCAGCATGAAGCGCTGGAAGCGCCCCGCGTAACCGCGGCCCCGATAGGCCGGGGCGATACGCAGGCCCTCGAAGAAGGCTTCACCGGGCGCCAGGAAGGTGAGCTTATCGACGCCCATTATCTGCCCGCCGACTTCGCCGACCACCAGCACGCCTTCGCGATCGGCCAGCCACTGCTCCCAGACCTCGCCGATATAGTCGCCCCAGTCCCAGGTCTGGGCGCAGAAGGCCAGCACGGCCTCGCGGTCGGCGGGGCGCGCCGGGCGGATCTGGAACTCGTCGCCGGTCATGCGCCGGGGCGGCCAGGCACCTCGTGGCAATGGCGGCAGCGCGCCTCGTAGACCTCGCTGGCGCCGACCATGATCACCGGGTCGTGATAGGACGCGGGCTGACCGTCGATCAACCGCTGGGTGCGGCTGGCCGCGTTGGCGCAGACCACGCAGATCGCCTGTAGTTTGCTGATATGCTCGGCCTCGGCCATCAGCATGGGCATCGGGCCGAACGGCTCGCCGCGGAAGTCGAGGTCGAGTCCGGCCACGATCACGCGCACGCCGCGGTCGGCCAGTTCCCGGCACAGGTCGACAATATCCCAGTCGAAGAACTGCACCTCGTCGATGGCGACGACCGTGGCATCGGTATCGAGGGCGGCGCGGATCTCGGCGGTATCGCCGGCGGAGATGGCCTGGTAGAGCAGGCCGTTATGCGACGCGACCTGCTCGGCGGCGTAACGATTGTCGAGGCGCGGCTTGAACACCTGCACACGCTGGCGCGCGATCTGCGCGCGCTTGATCCGCCGGATCAGCTCTTCGGTCTTGCCGCTGAACATGCTGCCGCAGATGACCTCAATGCTGCCGGCGGGTCCGTGGCCGTGGGGCCCCGGTTGGGGAGGGATGGTATCGGGCATAAGACCCCGTTACAATGGGGAAAGCGCGGAGCAACCGGCCTGTGCCGGGCTGCTCCGCGCCCCGTGGGTGGATACGATGTGTTAGCTTTCGCTGCCGGCGGGCGTTTCCAGCAGCGCTTCGAGCGTGGCCGGGCGGGCCGCCTCGCGGGCGGGCTTCGGCGCCTTGGCCGGCTTGGCGGGCTTGGCCGCCGCCTGGGTGGGCTGCGGCGCGGCGGCAGCCGGGCGCTCCTGCGACCGCTGCATGCGGCGCATGAAGCGCTCCACCTGGCCCGCGGTGTCCACGATGCGCTGCTCCCCGGTGAAGAACGGGTGGCACGCCGAGCACACGTCGGTGCGCAGTTGCGCCTTGGTCGAGCGGGTGGTCCAGCTATTGCCGCACGCGCAGGTGACGACGGCTTCCTGGTACTTCGGATGAATATTCGGCTTCAAGTTTAGCTCCTTCCGGCGTTTATTCGCCGCCTGCCGGCGACGGTCCTTGCCGGGCAATGGACATATGCGAATGGGTGAGCTAGGCGACGGTCGGGGTGGGTTCCACCGCCACGGCTTCCGCCGTGTCGCCCGCGCGCTCAGGATAGACGCTGACGCGCTTCTTGTTGTTTTCCTTGGCCGCGTGCTCGAACTTCACATAGCCGTTCGCGGTGGCGAACAGCGTGTGGTCGCGGCCAACCCCGACGTTGGTGCCGGGATCAATTTTGGTGCCGCGCTGGCGGACGATGATCGTCCCCGAGAGGACCGCCTCGCCGTCGTAGCGCTTCACGCCGAGCATCTTCGGCTTGGAGTCGCGCCCGTTGCGCGAGCTACCAACCCCTTTTTTATGGGCCATGTCTCTACTCTCCTGTGATCTGCCGGCACCGGCAATGGTCTGCGCCGCCCGGCCGGGTTACAGCGTAATCGCGTTAATCGAAAGCCGGGTCAGATCCTGGCGGTGACCCATCTTGCGCCGGTAGCGCTTCTTTGGCTTGTACTTGAAGACGATGATCTTGTCGCCCCGATGCTGATCGACCACGGTCGCCGTCACGCGGGCCCCGGCGACCAGGGGATCGCCCACCGTCACCTGATCATCGGAACTGACCATGAGCACTTCGTTCAGCTCGACCTGCTCGCCGGCCTCGACCGGCAGCTTCTCCACATCTAACTGGTCCCCGACAGCCACTTTATACTGATGGCCGCCCGTTCTCACGATTGCGTACACCTTATCCTCCCAAATAGAAACCTAGAGGTCACAGCCTTTAAGTATACCCGCGCCGGGCGGGATTGTCAAGGCGATTCACACACGCAGACGAAGGCGCGGAGCAGGCCATATCCTGCTCCGCGCGGGTTGCGGCGGGATGAACGAACCGTTACGCCTCGTGGGCGGGCGGGCGCGAGGCCGTGGTCGCGGCGGGGCCGGCCGCCACGGGGGCCGGCGGCGCGGCGGGCGCGGCAGCCGCCGGGGCACTCGGCGCGGGAGCCGGGCCGGTGTCCGCCGGCGCACCGTCAGCATCCGGGCGCCGCGGGCGCGGCGCGGCCTTGGGCGCCGCCGCCGGCTTGTGCGCCAGCAACATGCTGATCTTTTTGCCTTCCATCTTCGGCGGCTGCTCGATGACCACATCGTTTTGCAGCACCTGCTGGACCTGGTTCAGCAACTCGCGGCCCAACTCCGTGTGCGTAAGCTGGCGCCCGCGGAACTCGACCGACAGCTTCACCTTGTCGCCTTCTTCGAGGAAGCGCTTGGCCTGGCGAATCTTGGTCTCCAGGTCATGCTC
>DASSGZ010000491.1:0-10785 GCA_035693165.1 Chloroflexia bacterium
TCGCCGTACCCGCCTCTCGCGCCCCTAGATCGCCGGCATATCGCGCACGGGATCGAGCGTGGCCGCCTCGATCCCGATCGCCGTCATGCCGTCCTGGCTACCCGCCTCGTGCCACTCGCCCTGCGCCCAGTACGCGGCCTGCCCCACCGCGATGGGCTGCCGGGTCGTGTCCGTGCCCCGCACCCAGCCTGTTCCCGCAACGACCAGGAACAACTGGCGCACCGCGGCCTGGTGATAGCCAACGATCCCACCCGCGCCAATGTGCATGCATCCGATGTGCACTTCGCCGTCCACCCGCCCGATCCGCGACATGACCAGGGCCTGGCTGCCGAACACGTCCAGCGCCCGCCCCACCGCTGCGTCAAACCGAAAGAGTTGCATCGCGCCGCGCCTCGTTCACCGCCGGGCCAGCCGGCCTTCGTCGTCCTCAAACTTCCACCACGCGCTCACCTCGGTCATCAGGTCGTGGTGGACCATGGTGTCGTAGGTGAACAAGATCACCCGCTTGGCGTATTCCCGGCGCACCAACTCCACTGCCGGCACGAAATCCTGATCGCCCGTGGTCAGCACCAGGTCGGTGATCTCCGGGCGGCTGGCCTGCCAGACGAAATGCGCGCTGAAATCGACATCGACCCGGCGCTGGCGGTTGGTGCCGCCGGGTACGGCTTGCATCGGATGCAGCCGCACGACCATGCCGTGTAACTTCATCGTATCATAGAACCGTTGCAGGCCCACCGGGATGCCGTAGGCCGGGTCGACGCCGTTGAACAGGAAGGTGTGGACCGGCCCGCAGCGTTCCGCCAGCAGCCGCTCGGCGCGCACATAGTCGAGCTTGAACTTCCCCTCGCTGGCCTTCACGACATAGCCCACGTCTACCAGCCATGCGACGCGTACCATGGGTTTCTCCCTCCGGCCGTGGCCGGATCAGCGCCCCCATTGTTCGGTTGTGGCCGCCGCGCCGCGCGGTGGGCGCGGGTGCCGGCGCATCCGGTGCGGCTTCGCGCGCTATTATAGCACTCCGGCGTCCACTCGGTGTGAAAAGGCCGGCCAGGGACCTGGCACTAACCTTGCTTTTCGGTAAGGTACATCACTGCACACCGTTGGAGAAGCGAGGAGGGACCGGCCATGCTGGATATGGGTTACTTACCGCCTGCGGCAGGATTGTATCCGGTGCCGCCGCTGCCGGAGACCGAACTGTGCGTGCGTATGGCGCGGGCCGCGGATTGGCCGCCGGTGCGCGCCCTGTTGCGCGAAGCCGGGTTGAGCCTGGCCGGGATTGCGGGGCCGCGGTGCAGCATGCTGGTGCTGGAGCGCGAGGGTGCCGGGCCGGCGGCGGGCGGTATCCGCGGTTGCCTGGCCGTCGAGTATGGGCCCACGGCGCTGCTGCGCTCCCTGGTCATTGCGCCCGACGACGCCATCCGCGGCTATGACGGCCTGCTCATCCAGGCCGCCCTGCGCATGAGCCACGCGCACGGCGCCCGCGACGCGGTGCTGATCGTGGAACGACCCGCCCAACTGCCGCTCCCGGCGCGGCGCCTGGAGACGGTGGCCTGGCGCGACCTGCGGCGCATGTGCCCGGCGTCGGCCCTGGTGCGCGAACTGAGCCAGCCGGCGAGTGGCGCCCTGGCCCTGCGCCTGGCGCTGCCGCAAAACGTGGTCTTCCTGACCTGAGCGGGCGGGGCGCGCTCCCGGCGGCGCCGCCTACGCGCCGGGGATCAGCAGTACGGCCAGGGCGGCCAGGGCGGCGGTTTCCGCGCGCAAGATGCGCGGCCCCAGGCTGATCGGGATCACCCCGGCCGCAGCGGCTCCGGCCACTTCCTCTACCGCCAACCCGCCTTCCGGCCCGATGAAGAGGGCGATGCGCCCGGCCTGCCGCGCCGCCGCGGGGATCGGGGCGGCGTCCGGCGCCCCGGCTACGGCTTCCCAGGGCAGCAACGCCACATCGTGCGTCGCGGTGGCCTGGGCGATGGCCGCGGGCCAGGGCAGCGCGGCGCCGATGGCGGGGATGCGCCCGCGGCGGCTCTGCTCGGCGGCCTCGCGCACGATGCGCTCCCAGCGCTCCTGTTTGCCGCCCTCGCGCAGATCGGCCAGCCCGGCCACCGTGCGCGCGCTCGCCACCGGCACGATCCCCGCCACGCCCAACTCGGTCGCCTTTTGCAGCACCCAGCCGAACTTCTCGCCCTTCAGCCCGCACTGGTAGAGGGTCACGCGCGGCCCGTCCTCGCCGGGCACCGCCCGCCGTGCCAGCACCCGCGCCCGGATGCCGCCGCGGTCGAAGGCCCGCAACTCCACCTCGCATTCGTCGCCGCTGTTGTCCAGCAGCACGATGCGGTCGCCGGGCCGCATGCGCAGCACATGGCCCACCTGGTGCGTCAGCGCGGCGGGCAGGGCAATCTCGGCGCCCGGCTGCAAGGGGAGGGTGGGATCGACGAAGAAGCGTTGCATTGTTAGGCTATCCTGGCTCGGTCCACTGATGATCGTTGCGGCTGACCACTGACCACCGACCACTGATCACTCGTCGCGGCGGACGATGATCGCCAGCCAGTCGCCTTCCTGGCGCGTGTCGAGGATGGTGAAGCCGGCTTTGCGCAGGGCCGCGTCCACGTCGGCGCCGCGCTCGTCGATGATGCCGGAGGTGATGGCGATGCCGCCCGGCACCAGCGCCCGCGCGATGGCCGGGGCCAGGTCGATGATCACGCGGGCCAGGATATTGGCGATGATCAGGTCGAAGTGGATGTCGGGTTCGACGCCGGGCACCAGCGAGCCTTGCTCGACGGTGATCTGGTCGCGGAGCCCGTTCGCCGCCACGTTGGCAGCGGAGGTCTCCACGGCGACGGGGTCGGTGTCGAGCGCCCAGATCGCGGCTTCCGGCAGCATGCGCGCCACCCCGATCGCCAGGATGCCCGACCCCGTGCCCAGGTCGAGGATGTGGCGCATGGCGGGCGTCGCGTAGTCTTCGATGGCGCGCAGGCAGAGGCGCGTGGTGGGGTGCGTGCCGGTGCCGAAGGCCATGCCGGGGTCGAGTTCGATGACGTAGTCGCCGGGCTGCGGCGTGTACTCCAGCCACGACGGCTTGATGATCATGTGCTTGCCGATGCGCTGGGTCTGGTAGTGGGCTTTCCAGGCGTTGGCCCAGTCTTCTTCCATCAGGCGGGTGGCACGCAGTTCGCTCACATGGCGCAGGCGGCCCAGGTGCCAGAGCGCCTCGGCAATGCGCTGGCGGATGTCTTCGGCCCGCTCGTCGGCGACGATGTAGGTGCGCACCTGCACGGGCGCCGTGAGATCCACGACATAGTCCTCGTCGGGCTGCGGGATAATCGCTTCCTCGACCACCACGCCCTGGTTGTAGCCGTACTGGGCGAACAGTTCGCTGGTGGCCTCGACGGCTTCCCGGTCGACATCCACGGCCAGTTCCACCCACTCCATCCGGGCATCCTCCTGTACGCGCATCGTTCGCCGGGCGCCCCCGCGGCCGGGCCGGCGCACCTGCCGCCCCGCCGGCCTATAACCGGGCCAGCCAGGCGCCGATCAAGTTATACGCGGTTTCGCGTTCCATGTCCATGAGGATGTCGTGCCCCGACCGTTCGAGCCAGTAGACCTCGCGCTGGTCGGGCGGCGTGCCCGCGCGGGCCACCACGTCTTCGATGACCGGCACCGGGATGATCTGATCGCGGCGGCTGGCGACGATCAGCAGCGGCAGGTGTAACTCGCCGATCCGCGCGCGCATAGCGCGGCTGTAGCGATAGGCCGAGGCGAAGGACGTGGCTTCGCCCTGTTTGTAGTTGGTGTTGCGCGCGTACACCTCGGGATCGTAGATCGACCGGGGCATGGAGAAATAGGGCATGACCCGGCCCAGCAGCCCCGCCAAAGGCGCGAACGGGTTCTTGGTGCCGAAGAAAGGTGCCACCAGGGCCACCCCGGCCAGGTCATCCGCGCGCTCGATACCCAACTGCGTAGCGACCAACCCGCCCATCGAGAGACCAACCACGGCGGCGCGCGGCACCTCGCGCAGCAGGTCGTCGAGCGCCGCCGCGGCGTCGGCATGCCAGTCGGCCGCCGTCACGCCACGCAGATCGCGCTGGTGGGTGCCGTGGCCGCGCAAGACGGGCATGCGGTAGGGCAGGCCCAGCCGGGTCAGCGTCGGCACCAGGCCGTTCACCGTATCGAGGCTCGACGTGTAGCCGTGCAGCAAGAGCACGCCGGGCCGCCCGTTGCGCGCCGGGACCGCCACCTACTTGAAGGTTTCGTCGATGGCGCCGCTCGGATCGACACCGAGCGCGGAGTCATCGCCGATATTCAGCGTCTGGAAGCCGCCCTCGACCACGCCCCGGTCGCCGATCAGCGTCGCGGTGCAGATGGTGGCCCGCACCTGCGCCTGCTCGCCGATGATGCAGTCGCGCACGATGGCTTCGCGGATGCTTGTCCCCGCGCCGATGCTGGCATACGGGCCGACCACACATTGCTCCAGCGTCACGCCTTCGCCGATAAACACCGGCGGGACGATCAGGGCACTGCCCTGCTGATAGGGCGTATCGGACCGGTCGCCGTGTTGCTTGCGCAGCAGGTAGCGGTTGCTGTGCAGGATCGCATCGCGCGTGCCGGTGTCCTCCCAGACCGTCACCGGCAGCACCTTGAGTTGCTTGCCGTGCTCGACCATGACCTGGATCGCGTCGGCCAGGAAATACTCGTTCTTGAGCATGATCTTGCGCTCGACCTGCTCGTGGATCGCGTCGTAGAGGTCGCCGGCCCGCTTGAAGTAGTAGATGCCGACGACGGCGTCGTGCGACAGCGGCTCCTGGGGCTTCTCGACCATGCGCGTGACGTAGCCCTGCGCGTTGCTCACGGCGATGCCGAAGCGGCTGGGGTCGGGCACCTCTTTGACGAACGCCGCGCCGTCGGCGGCGCCCAGGTGTTGCACGGCGCCCAGGTCGGCCTCGAACAGCGTGTCGGAGAAGACGACGAAGAGATCATCGGCCTTGTCGATCAGCGGCTCGGCCAGCAAAATGGCGTCCGACTGCCCGCGCATCACTTTTTGCTCGACGGCCTCGGCCTCGAAGGAATAATGCTGCTTGACATAATCCAATAGCATCTCGCCCTGGCGCCCGGTGATCAACACCACCTTGTCGATGGGCAGGGCGGCAAAGGCGTCGAGAATGTGGGCGATGGACGGCTTGCCGCCCACGGCGACCAGCGGCTTGGGTTTGCTGTAGGTGTGCGGCCGCATGCGGGTGCCCAGGCCCCCGGCCGGGATGATGATCTGCATAGCGCTCCTCTTGGATAGGGTATCTCTGCCCCTGGCGGGGACGCCAACCGGCGCGCAGCCGGTGTCTGTACGGCCAGTGTAGCGAAAAACGTGCCCTCGTGCAAGGCTGCTGCCCACTAATCGGCCATGGCGGTAAATATTGCGGGAGCGAGTATACTGTGATATAGACGAGTGCAGCGTAACAGGCGGCCACCGTTATTTTCCTCTGTGGGGGCCGGTTTCAAACCGGCCTGCCGCTCTTGAGGATTCCGCTGGGGGATCATTAAGGAGAGCCGTTGTGAAGAAGTTGATCATCGTGCTTGGAGTGCTTATGCTCTTTGCAGGTGTTACCGTCGCAGGCGCCACCGGCAACCCGTTGTCGCTCCATCCAGGCCCTGTCCCGCCGACACCTACCGGATCTACGATCCCATCCACCGGCCCGGTTAAGCAGCGGCCTCTTCCTCAAACACCCCACGATCCGGCTGCCTGGGGAGCGCCCGCCATTCCGCCCCCCGTGACGGAGGCCCGCGTGCGCCACTATATCGCCCAACATCCACCGATCTTTCCCGGTATGTCCACGCTGCAATCGCCCACGCTGACCGCTGTGGAGTTCATGACCGTAGCGCAACTCCGCCAGCGGCTGGGTATTCCCAACGACCTGAGCTATTATTCCGAGACGGCGCGGGTCGTGTATGTATCGTTTACCGGGCAGTTCGGCGTAGACCCAGTGGATCGCAATAAGCCGGAAGCCGCCTATCAGCGGGCGTACATGGTCTTCGACGCAACAACGGGCAATGTACTCGCAGATGGGATCGATCACTAACCCCACTGCCGTGCAAGCCTCACAGCACCGTTAAGCGGAACCCGGCTGTATCCACTCGGTTCCGCTTCGTTTTATCTATAGCTGCCGGGTAACGGCTAACTTGTGATCGCTATCGGCATAAATAGGTGTGCTATAATGCACCAGACGCACCGCAAGCGGAGGAGAACGCATGGTCTCGCCCCCCAAGCCCTACTACACGCCGGAAGAATACCTGGCCCTGGAACGTGCGGCGCCCTACAAGAGCGAATACCTGGCGGGCGAAATCTTCGCCATGGCGGGGGCGCGTGAGGAACATAATACGATCGCCGCGAACATCGTCCGGCAGCTTGGCAACCAGTTCCAGGGGCGGCCTTGCCGGGTCTATGTGAGTGACATGCGCGTCCGCGTCTCGCCGGCCGGGCTGTATACCTACCCGGATGTGGTGGCTGTGTGCGGGCCGCGTGAGTTCGCCGACGCTCACCACGACACGTTGATCAACCCGACCGTGATCTTCGAGATCCTATCCCCATCCACTGAAGCCTATGATCGCGGTGAAAAGTTCGCCCAGTACTGGCGCCTGGCCTCGCTGACTGATTACGTACTGGTGGCCCAGGACCGGGTGCGGGTGGAACATTTCACCCGCCAGGGCGACGGCTGGTTTGTGACCGCGGCGAGCGCCCTGGATGACGCCTTGCGTCTGGCGTCGATTGACGCTGTGCTGCCGCTGGCGGCGCTCTATGAGAATCTAGAGTTCCCCCCGTCCGCCGCCGAACCTCCCGTTTAAGTCGCCCGCGGCCTGCGCCGCTGGGGCCGGTTGCACGCATCCTGGCAAAAAAAATAGGCGTATACTATAATGAAACCTGCCCCGCCTGCGGGCGGGGTAGTTTGTGTCTGGAGAAGGAACAGTGATGCCGGCTTCCCCCAGCCGAATCCAGGCGCCCGCTTCCGGCCCGCCGCAGGGCGGGGCGCGGCGACGGCGCTTGAATATCCTGGGCGTGCGCATCGACGACAGCCCGCTGGGCGAGTCGGTGGCGGGCTGTGCGCGCATGCTGGCCTGCGCCCCGGCGGCGAGCGGCGGGCGCCTGCACCAGGTCACCACGGTGAACCCGGAGTTTGTGATGCGCGCCCGCCAGGATGCCGAGTTCCGCGCCGTGCTGAACCGCGCCGACCTCGCCACGCCCGACGGCGCCGGGATCATTCTCGGCTCGCTGATCCTCGGGCGGCGGCTGCGCGGGCGCACCACCGGCGTCGCGCTGACCGAAGAACTGGCGGCGCTGGCCGCGCGGGCGGGTTATCGCCTGTTCCTGCTGGGCGCGCAGCCGGGCGTGGCCGCCGAGGCGGGCCGCATCTGGATGAGCCGCTATCCGGGCTTGCAGGTGGCGGGCGCCTATCCCGGCTCGCCGCACGAGGCTGAGCGCGAGGAAATCACCGCGCGGATTACGGCGGCGGAGGCCGACCTGCTGTTCGTGGCCTTTGGCGCCCCGGCTCAGGACCTCTGGATCGCGCGCAACCGCGCCGCGTTGCCCACGGTGCGCCTGGCTCTGGGCGTGGGCGGCGTCTTCGATTATGTCACCGGCCGGGTGCCCCTGGCGCCCCCGTTGATGCGGCAGGTGGGGCTGGAATGGCTCTACCGGCTCTACAAGCAACCCTGGCGCTGGCGCCGGATGCTGGCGCTGCCGGCCTTTGCCCTGGCCGTGATCGGCCAGCGCCTGGGCCTCGTCCGGCTCCCGGCTTCGAGAGGAAACGCATGACCGTGCAATCGACGAATTCGACCGCCGCGCCCGCGGCCCTGGGCTATGGCGAAGTGCAGACGCCGGTGGCCGATCTACACGCCGAGCCGCACGACGACGCCGAACGGGTGAACCAGGCGCTGCTGGCGACGCCGCTGGACGTGCTGGACACGCACACCGACGCGGCGGGCGATACCTGGCTGCGCGTGCGCCTGCCCGACTACACCGGCTGGATGCGCGCCGAAGCCGTGGCCCGGCTCGATGCGCCGCCCGCGCCGGGCCGCCAGGTGCGCGTCGTCGTCCCGCGCACGCCCCTGCGCATCCTCGATGCGTCGGGCGAAGCGAGCGGGGAGACGGTGGACGCCTTCATGGGCACCACGCTCACCCGCGTGCCCGACGCGCCGCCCATGGCCGGGGAGGGTCTTATCGTCGTGCGCGTGCCCGGCGGCCGCGAGGCGCTGGCCGACCCCGCTGCCCTGGCTCCGGTCGATCCGGCCGCTGTGGGCAGCGCTCCGGCGATCATCGAGTCGGCCCGCGCCTTCCTGACCACGCCCTACCTGTGGGGCGGCATGACCCGCCAGGGCATCGATTGCTCGGGGCTGACGCAGCTCGCCTACCGCGTGCACGGCTACACCTTGCCGCGCGACGCCGACCAGCAATTCCAGCGGATTCCGCAGCACGTCGCGATCGACGAACTCCAGCCGGGCGACCTGCTCTTTTTCGGCACCGACCCGGATCACGTTACCCACGTCACCATGTATGTCGGCGATGGGCAGATGATCCACGCCAGCGGCAGCGCCAAGCAGGTGCTGGTGCAAAGCCTCGACCCCACGCACCCCGAGTATCATGGCCGCCGCGACACGTATCTGGGCGCGCGCCGCGTGATCGGTGCCGCCCCCTGGACGGGGGCCTGACGTGGCCTATAATCGCGGCCCCTACGACGGCGGCACGACCACCGGCGAACCCGAATCGGGCACGCTCTACTGCGCGAACCACCCCACGGTGCCCACGGTGCTGCGCTGCGCTCGCTGCGAGAAGCCGATCTGCTCCCGCTGCCGCGTACACACGCCGGTCGGCTATCGCTGCCTGCAATGCGCCAATCTCAGCGTACTGCCCACCTATGCGATGGACTCCACCTCGCTGACCAAGTCGGTGCTGGTGGGCTTCGCCTTCGCCACCGTCCTCGGGCTGGTGTGGGCGCTGCTGCCCGGCTATGACTTCTGGGCGGCGCTGATTCTCGGCATCGGCATGGGCGAGGTGGTGAGCGGGGCGGCCAACCAGAAGCGCGGCCCGGCCCTGCAAGCCGTGGGGCTGGCGGCGGCGATCTGGGGTATCTTCCTGAGCCGCGCGGCGCTGGCCTTTTTCCTCACCGTGCCGCCGCTGTTGAACTTCATTATTACCTTTCCCGGCAACAACGCGTCGAGCCTGCTGCGCGGCGGGGCGGCGCTGGTGGGCTTGATTAGCCGGGGGGATTACGGGGGCATCCTGCTGAACCTGGTGAACCGCACCGATTTGCTGGGCCTGGTCTTTGTGTTGATGGCGCTGGGCCTCACCTTTATCCGGCTGCGCTGACGCATGAACCGCTTACTCGGCCTGCTGCCCGCCTTCGCCGGCAAGCGCATCGTCGTCCTGGGCGACCTCATCCTCGACGAGTACATCATCGGCGGGCCCAGCCGGGTGTCGCGCGAGGCGCCCATCGTCATCCTGGAGTTTAACCGGCGCACGGTGCTGCCCGGCGGCGGCACGGCGCCCGCGTCCAACATCCAGTCGCTGGGCGCGCAGGCTATCCAGGTCGGCGTCATCGGCGCGGACAAGGCCGGCGACGAGTTGCGCGCCGCCCTGGCCGCACGGGGCGTGGACACGCGCGGCCTCGTAGTCGATCCTGGCCGGCCCACTATCCTCAAGTCGCGCATCGTGGCCGAAGGGCCGGGGCGCCTGCAACAGCAGATCGCCCGCGTCGATACGCTCGACCGGCGGCCTATCGCCGGCGACGTGGAGAACGCGGTGATCGCCACCATCGAGCGCGAATTGCCCCAGGCCGACGCCCTGTTGATCAGCGATTACCAGAGCGGCACGGTCAGCCCCGCGGTGGTTGATGCCGCCCGGCGGGTGGCCGCGCGCACCGGCGCCCTGATCACCGTGGACGCCCAGGGCGATTTCGCCAAGTTCCAGGGCGTCACCATCTTTCGCTGCAACGACCGCGAGGCCGAGAGCGCTCTGCACACCGAGCTACACGGCGAGGCCGCGTTTGCCGACGGGCTGCGCCGCCTGCGCGCCGAACTGGGCACCCAGGGCGTGGTCGTCACCCGCGGCGGGGAGGGCATGTCCATCCTCGACCAGCACGATCACTATCACCACATCCCGGTCAGCAACAGCGCCGAGGTCTTCGACGTGACCGGCGCGGGCGACACGGTCATCGCCGTGCTCACGCTGGCCCTGATCGCCGGAGCCGATCTGCTCGACGCCGCCCGGCTGGCGAACTACGGCGCGGGTATCGTCGTCCAGAAGCTGGGCAACGTCCCGCTCAACCCGCTGGAACTGCGCGCCCGCCTGCTGCAAACCGCCGAGTAGCCGCCCGCGCCCGCCTGAGATGTGCCGTCCTGCAATTCGCTAATCCCGGAACCAAACAACTACGGGCTACGTCCTATCACTGCTGAGGGAAAATCCCCAGCTACTGACTACCGACCACTGACGCCTACCCGTCACTCCGTCTCCCGACGGCTGCCGGCTGATAACTTGAGAAAGACACGATGCGAACACCCACACGACTCCGGGGCCTGGCGCTGGTTGCCGGCCTGGCCCTGCTGACCGGATGCAACCTCATCAGCGTCGAACCCGCGGCCACTCCGACCCCCGTCACGCCGCCCACCACGACCCCGGTCCCGGTGAGTGACCCCACCGCGCCCTTCGTGACCTTCCAGGTCAGCGGCGGCATCGCCGGCTTGCAGCGCGCCGTGAGCGTTCAGGCTGGGGGCGCGGCCACGCTCACCGAACGCGCGCACGTGATCGGC
>DASSGZ010000492.1:0-7851 GCA_035693165.1 Chloroflexia bacterium
CGTAGCGGCGCAATTGATTGCGCCCGTCGGCACACCGGGAGGCCGCCAGGATTCGTGGCGGCGCAATTGATTGCGCCCGTCGCCCCGCCCGGATGCTGGGCGGCGCTTACCGGAAAAGCTGGCGGCCCAGGAGGCCGAGCAGCACGTCGTAGGGCGGCTGGTTTTCGGGGTGGTACTCGAAGCGGGCGCGCTCGAAGTATTGCACCGTGTACGACTTACCGTTGGTCGGGCTGGCCTCGGTCAGCGGCTCGCTGATGGGGTAGCCGTAGAGCGCGATGCCGCCGGTCGTGGACCAGTATTGCAGGAAGCGCCCGCTCAGGCTGTGGCCGGTTTCGGACACGTAACGCCGTTCGGCGGTGTTGGCGAAGGGCGCCACGGTCGGGAAGCCGCGCCCGGTCGTCACCTGACGACCCATGAGGCCGAGCAGCACGTTGAACGGCGGCTGGTTCTCCGGGTGCCACTCGAAGCGGGTGCGCTCGAACCACTGCACGATGTAGGGCTTGCCGTTGGTCAGGCTGACCTCCTGCCGCTCGCCGGTGATCGGGTAGCCGAACGCCGCCAACCCGCCGTGCGCGTGCCAGAAGCCGGCGAAGCGGGCGCTGACGCGGAAGCCGGTGGGCGAGTGCGGGTCGGTGGCCGGGTCAATGCCGCCCCCCGCGCCGGGCACCTCCTCGACGACAAAGATCGGGTTGGACGTGATCTGGAGGGTCACATGCCCGTTCTGCGCCGGGACCGTCAGTGCGCTGCCGTCCAACTGCACGATGCGCGCGCCCGGCGTGCTGACCGGCAACTGCGCGGTCTGCGGCGTCACATTCTCCGGCACCCAGAGCACATGCACCGTGCCGCCCGGCGTGCTGAAGCGGTAGTCGTAGCGGTCGAATTGCGGCTGCCAGCGGTTCGCCACGGCATGCTGGAGCGGGCCGGGTTCCGCCAATTGCCCCGCGCCGAGCAGCGCGGTCATGGTCTTGTAGGCGTAGAAGGCCGGGCGCGGGCTGAGGTCGTTGCGCAGCACGCTCATGTTGCCCCAGACGTCCGACGGCCCGCCGTTGAACTTGTCCTTCATCTGGAAGTAGTCGAAGTGGGCGGCGCCGTTCGCCAGGGCCAGCACATAGCGGCGCACCAGCCGCGCGGCCTGGCGCTGCTCGTCGGTGCCCTGGTTGCCGCAGCCCTGGCACACGCTTTGCCCGTCCTCGGTGATCCAGATCGGCATGTCGCCGTGCCCGTGGCGGGTCAGCCACTGGCGGGTGACTTGCAGGCGCCAGGGCAGGTTCTGCACCACTGTGACCGGCGACGTGTCCTCCGGCTGGCGGTCGTTCATGAAGGTGTGGATGCCCATGAGGTCGAAGTTGAGCCGGCCCCCGCCGGCCGCGACCACCCGCTCCATGAAAGCCAGGCCCTCGTTGCCGCTGTCGTGGACATAGACCGAGCCAACCATGACTTTGGCGGCGGGGTCGGCGCGCTTGACCGCCGCGTAGCCCTCGGCCAGCAGCGCGGCGTAGGCGGCGGGGTCGGCGTGCGGCAGCCAGGTGCCGTCCTTGTCGGGTTCGTTCCACAGCTCCCAGACGGCCACCTTGTCGTGCCAGCGGCGCACGGCCGCTTCGACGAAGGCACCGTAAGTGTGCGGGTCGCGCGGCGGATACCAGTACCAGCCGTTTTCGCTCTTGCTGTGCCCGGAGGCCCAGTCGGGCGTGGTCAGCAGCACGCCGATGACCGAGATGCCCGCGTTGGCGAGTTGTTGCAGGCGCGTGTCGTAGGTCTTCCAGCCGTCGCCGCGCTCGCCGGGCTGGATATTGGCCCAGCTTAGCTCTTCGCGGCTCCAGGCCACACCGGCTTCGCGGGCGCGGTCGATCAGCGCGTTGCGCTCGCGCTCGTCGCGCTCCAGGCCGGTGATATAGAGGTTCATGCCGAACGGCGACGCCGATCCGGCGGCGGCCTCGGCAGGCCGGGGCGCGACCGGGGGCCGGCCCCCCACGGTGATCAGCAGGGCGGCCAGCGCCACCCCGGACAACAGGCGTGCAACGCGCGACAGGCGCATACAGGGTCCTTCTAGAGCGCGACTGCGATGGATTTCGTAGCACTCTCAATAGTCTGTCAACGGCGATCTGTCACCTTGCGCCGTTCCTGTAATGCCTTCGGACAACCTGACAAATCGCCGTTGACAGACTACTCAATAGTCTGTTACAAACTATTTGTCACTCTGGGCGCAGCGCAGAGTCTCGTCTTTCGCCCCAACGAGACGGAGATTCTTCGCTCCGCTCAGAATGACAGATCGCGCTTTATTGTCTACCCAGAGGATGGGAAGAGCATCAACAGACGGCCAGCCAACCTACATACAGGCGTAATTATAGCCAGCGCCGCGACAAGATGTCAAGTTTGCGACAATCGTCTATACTGGACCTGACCGGCCGCACCGGCTGCCGGCGGTGCCTGGAAGGAGACTGTTTGCGCTCATGACTCGTGTACGTATTGCCCTGGCGCAGATCCGCTGCGAGAAAGGGGACTGGCCCGGCAACCTGGACCGGGCGGCGGGCTACATGGCCCAGGCCGCCGCGCAGGGCTGCGATATTATCGTCTTTCCAGAGGCGGGCCTGTCGGGCTATTGCGACCCGGCGCGTTTCCCGCAGGCGCCGCAGCCGCTCGACTCGCCGCTGGTGCGGCAGTTCGTGGACCAGGCGGCGCGCGCCGGCATCGCCGCGTCGGGCGGGTTCCTGGAGGCCAACCCCGGCGGCAAGCCCTTCGTCACGCAGATCCTGGCCCAGGATGGCCGCATTGCCGGGGTGTACCGCAAGGTGAACCTCGGCGAGGACGAGCCGTTCTACACGGCGGGCAGCGCCACACCGGTCTTCACGCTGCACACGCGGGACGGAGCCGTGCCCTGTGCTCTGGCCGTCTGCGCCGACAGCGACTGGCCCCCGCTGTTTGCCGCCTACGGCGCGCAGGGGGCGCGCGTCGTGTTCCACTCGTCGGCGCCGGGCCTCTACACGCAGCGCACCGATGCCGCATCCTGGCAGGCGGGCTTCGCGTGGTACCAGGGCTACCTGGCCCCGACCCTGCCCGGTTACGCCCGCGAACACCGGCTGTTTATCGCCGTGGCGACGCAGACGGGGCGCACGGTGGACGAGGATTTTCCGGGCGGCTCGTTCGTCTTCGGCCCAGACGGCACTCTCCTGGCGGGCACCACCGGCCCAGAGGAGACACTGCTAGTCCACGAGATCGACGTGCCCGCGGCGGGCTAATCGTAGGTGCGGCCCTTCCAGGCCAGGCCCCGCCCGCTGAGATAGCGCCAGGCCGACCAGAGCAGCATGCCGTCGCCCAGCAGGATGGCGAGCGGGTAGGCCAGCGCGTAGCCGGGCGGCAGGCCCAGGTAGCGTGCCAGCGCCCCGCGTAACAGCAGCATCGGCACGACCTGGATCAGGCCCAGGCGCACCCGCCGCGCATCGCGGCGCCCGTCGTGGCGTAGCGCCAGCGCGGCCAGCGCCAGCCGCACGGGCGGCACCACGCCGTAGCCGGTGAGGGCCAGGATGGTCAGCGCCACGCGCGGGAGGCTGCGCCCGGCGGCGGGAAAGAGTGTCTTGCTGAACCCGGCCCACAGGTCGCCCAGCCCGGCGTAGACCCGCGCCCGCAGGATGGCCGGACCCTGGGCCATGACCAGGCGGTAACCCGCGCCCTTGACCCGGTGGGCCAGCGCCCAGTCCTCGGCCACGTCGCCGCGCACCGCCGCCTGCCCGCCTACCGCCTCATAGACGGATCGGCGCAGCAGAATGAATTGGCCGTTGGCCGAGGCCACCGGGCTGCCGGGGTCGTTCACCTGGCTCATGACGCCGACCAGCAGGCTGTATAGCTCGCCCGCATGGGGCACCAGCACCTTTTCCCAAAACGAGCCGAGTTCCAGCCGCGGCAGCAGAGTGAGCATGTCTGCGCCCACCTGCCGCGCGTAGAGCAGCGCTGCCGCCAGCGCATCGGGTTCCAGGCGCATATCCGCGTCGAGCGTGAGAATCCATTCAGCTTGCAGACCGGCGGCAGCCAGCCCTTGCTGGATCGCCCAGTTCTTGCCGGTCCAGCCGGGCGGCAGCGGCGCGCCGGGCACCACGCGCAGCCGGGCATCGCCTGCCGCCCGCCGGGTCAGCGCGGCGCCGGTGCCGTCGGTCGATTGGTCGTCCACGGCCACGACCTCGAAGTTGGGATAGCGCTGCGCCAGCAGCCCGCCGATGCAGCCCGCGACATTCGCCGCCTCGTTGCGCAGCGGCACGATCACACTGAGCCGCGGGGCCGGGGCGCCGGACGGCCAGGATTGCGGGGGCACCTGCTGGTCCGGGCGGGCATTGCGCCACAGCCCCACGGCGACGCCCACCGTGACCGCGCTGATGATGAGGGTGTAGCGCAGTTCGGCATCGCCCAGCAGCCAGGATGGCGGGCGGGCGGTGGGAGACAGACGTGGCGACATAGGCCGATCATACCGGAGCGGGCGGGAGCGCGCAAGGCACCCGGCACAAAACGACGCCTCCGTGGTACTCACGGAGGCGTCGTCGCTTGTCCCAATACAGGGCCGCGTGGCCTGTGCTAGCGCGTTACAGCGGCGGGCTGGGCCGGCGCGCAGGAGTTCGGGAAGAAGCTCTGCGACACCACCTTGCTGGTCTGCCCGCGGGTGATGTTGGCATTGGGCCGGTAGTAGAAGCCAGGGCACGGCTCGCCCGGCCCGCCGCAGGTGTAGCCGTTGATTACCCCGTGCAACGACAATCGCTCGATGAACACATAGAACGGCTGGCTCGGCGGCACATCCACGAAGCTCTGCGTGCCGGTGGGCGGCGTCTCGGCGTAGCCGGCGGCGTTGGCGTCGATCTTGGCGAGCTGGCCGCGCGTCACCGGCAGTTCCCAGCGGAAGCACGGGATGCCGGTCGGACAGTTGGCTGCCGTGTCGTAGCCGCTGATGTATCCGTGGCGGTACAGCCGCTCGATGAAGTCATAGAACGGGTTGCCCGGTGGCACATCGGTGAACGTCTGGCCGGTGACCACATCGTTCAGGCCCGCGGCGTTCGCCACGATCTTGCTGACCTGGCCGCGGGTCACGTCCACGCCCCAGCGGAAGGTGTTGTCGGCGTAGCCGGAGATGATGCCCCGGCAGTAGAGGCACTGGATGTACTGGTAGAACGGATTGAACTGGTCGACATCCGTAAAGGGCAGCGGGCAGTTCACCGGCGTCGCCGTCGCCGTGGCCGGAACCGCGGTCGCCGTCATGGTCGCCGTGCCGGGCACCGTGGTCGCCGTCATGGTCGCTGTGCCGGCCACCGCCGTGGTCGTCGGGGTGTTAGCCACGGCCGTCGCAGTGCTCGTCCCGGCCCCGGCGGTAGCCGTCGCCGTAGCGGTGGTTGTGACCGTGGGCGGCAAGGCGGTGGTCGTGACTGTGGGCGGCAGGGCGGTAGTCGTCACGGTCGGCGGCAGGGCGGTAGTCGTCACAGTCGGGGGCAGGGCGGTGGTTGTGACTGTGGGCGGCACGGCGGTGGTTGTGACCGTAGGCGGTACTGCCGTCTCGGTCGCGGTAGCGGTCGCGGTGACCGTGGGCGTGACGGCGCCTGCCGGCAAGGTGAAGCGGGCGACCTGCGGCTCATGGTCGCTGGCCTGGTCGGCGAACTCCGAGTTCACGTGCACCACGTCTTCCGTGTACGGCACACTGGTGAAGATGTGCGGGCTGACCAGGATGTGGTCGATGGCCTGCGAGTTGCCCTCGAACACGTACGTGTAGCGTTCTTCCTGCGGCAGTGTCTCGATCAGGTCATACAGCGCGTTGCCGGCCTTGAGGATATTCAGTGTATCCGAGAACTCGAAGTCGTTGAGGTCGCCGGCCACGATCACGTTCGCGTTCGAGTCGAGCGCCAGGATGCTCGCGACGAAGTCGTGCACGATCTGCGCCTGCTGGTGGCGCTGCACCTCCGAGCTACGCACCGGCGGCTGGATGTGGCCGAAGAGCGGGTCGTCGCCGCCCTTGGAGTTGAAGTGGTTGGCGACCACGAACAGATGGTGGCCGTTGAACATAAACTCGCCGGCCAGGGGCTTGCGGCTGCTGTTGAACGCCGCGTTGGTCGGGTCGATGCGCCCAGGGCTGAACGACAACTCCGGCCCGTTGGCGCCGTTGACGACGCTGACGGCAGCGGTGGAGGTGCCGCCGGGGCGGTCGATGAAGCTGACGCCGCGGTCGGTGCGGAACAGAAAGCCCACGCGGATGTTGCCGCCCGGCTCGCCGCCGTCCTGGTCATCCACCGGGTCGATCTGGCGATAGGTGTAGGTCGGGCCGCCCGCGGCCACGGTCGCGCTGATCAGTTTTTGCCAGGTCAGGCTGGCGTCGACCACAGGGTCGTTGAGGGGGCCGTTGTTGTCCTGGATCTCCTCCACCGAGATAATATCCGGCGAGCGCAGGTTGTTGACCAGTAACCCGGCCAGGGTGTCGAACTTGGACTGCGGGTCGGTCGGATCGAGGTTCTCGACGTTGAAGGCGCCGAAGGAAATCTGATCGGGATCGGTGACGGGCGCCGCCACTTCGCGGGCCAGCCCGCCGGAGACCAGCGGCGGCAGAGTGAGCACCTGGAGCTTGAAGTTGCCGAAGGTGTAATCCATGATGCCGATGATCGCGCCGGGGAACTTATCGTTCACGTTGACCAGCGGCAGGTTCGGGCCGCCGGAGATCACGTCATTGAGGATGATGCGCTCCGGGTTGAAGTCGGTGGCGCGGATGACGATGCCGCCGCGGGTGGTGCGCACGCCGGCGTTGGCGCCGTTGTCGCTCAGCACCGGGATCTCGCGGTTGGAGCCGAAGTCGGAGGTGGGGCCGCTGGCGACGGCGTTGTTGACCTGGACGCGCATGGCTTCCAGGCTCTCGTAGAAGTCGATGCCGTCGCTGGCCGGGTCGAAGACGCCGCTGGTCTCGACATCGCCGCTGGCGTCGTCCTCGATCACCATGGTGGGCGGCATGCGCCCGCCGGCCCCGATGACGACCGGGGGCGGCAGGGGATTGCCGGTCGAAACGACGACGACGGTGGGGCTGCCGATCTCGGTGGTGGTCAGGTTATCGCTGCCGCCGCTACCGCCGGGCCGGAACTCGGAGACGGTGCCGCTGACGGCGACGGCGTCACCGACACTGACCGCGCTTGCCGCCGCGCTGCCGAAGACGAAGATCGCCTCGGACGTTGCGTCGTCGGCGTCGGGGTTGGGGTCCTGCATGTAGAAGCCGTTGCTCTGCTTGGCGGTGACGATGCCGGGCACGTTGCTGACCGCCACGCCGTTCAGCGGCGAGCGATGCGCCGCGCCCTGGATGTCGTGGATGCGGGCGCTGGGCGGCCCCACGGTGGCCGTGGCCGTCGCGGTGGGTGTGGTGGTGGCCGTATCGGTCGGCGTGGCGGTCGGGCCGCCGGGCGTCACCGTGGCGGTGGGGGTGCCCGTCGCGCCGCACGTCGCGGGCGCGGATACGCTGTTATGCGGCACGGGCGGATTGCTGATGGTGTAGTCCGTCGAGTTGTTGTCGGTATCCTGGCAGCCTCCGGCCAGGCGCACCTTGCTGGTGTTTGTCGCAGGCGCCGAGGTCACGGCCGTTTCCACGAAAGCGTTTGTGGCCGAGCCGTAGCCCACCGAGTCGACGATGGGGCCGGTGTTGGTCGGGCCGTTGCGGAGGGCGAGGCCGCCGCCCGCCGCAGCCAGCGATCCGGTGGCGCCGGCGTTGTAGGTCTTATCGGGGGCCACTGCCCCGGTGTATCCGGTAGCGTGAGCCACCAGGTAATAACCGCCCGCCGGGAGGACTGTAGAAGTGCTCCAACTAGCCAGGGTAACATCTGAGGTCCCGGCAGCGGAGCGATAGACCAGGTT
>DASSGZ010000493.1:0-13328 GCA_035693165.1 Chloroflexia bacterium
GGATGAGCAGTAGATGGTCCTGCTGCCAGGCGTCGATCAGCCGGGTGAAGGTGCTGCGCGACCAGGGCAGGTTGTGGTAGACGATCATCTTCAGGTAGAACCAGTGGCTGCTGGCGAGGTCCAGCGCCAGGAACGGAATCCCCCCTACGATCAGCAACCCGCCGACCCAGGCCAATCCCCGCCGCCAGTCGCGCACCAGTAGGTAGGCGGCGGCGGCGGCGGGTCCGGCCAGCGCGGTCTGCTTGGTGTAAAGCGCCAGCACGAACAGGGGAATCGCCGCCCAGACGAGCAGGGCTCGCGCAGACTGGGGCGGCGCGGCGGCGGACGGCGGGCTACCGAGCGCCACGCAGGCCAGCCCCGCGGCCATGAAGGCCATCATCAGCATGTCGGCGCGGAAGCGGGTGGCCCAGATGAGCACGGGCGGGGCGGCCAGCCAGAGTCCGGCGGCCACCAACCCCCCGGCGAGTCCGATCAGCAGGGTGGCGCCGCGACCGGGCCGAGGCGGCGCCGGGGCCGTGGCAAGGGTGGTCACCAGGACCGTGAGCAGCGCGGCGGTGGCGGCGGCCAGCGCGGCCCACATCGAGAGGCTGCGCCCGTCGAAGAAGCCGGGCACGTCGGGCATGACCTGGCCGGCCAGCCAGTAGTAGACGGGCGGATAGGGACCGGAGATGAAGCGATCCGGCGTGATCGGGCCGTAGAGATCCCCGCCCTGGCGCATGAGCAGCGTCTCGTAGAGCATCAGGCCCTCGGAGCCGGGGCGGGGGTAGGGGTAGGGCAGCCAGCGGTTGGCGTTGTCGACAAAAGCCGCGCCCGCCTGCCAGAGCAGCAACGCCAGCACGCCGAGCGGCCCGCCGAGGGCGCCGGCAACGGCGGGGCGGCGGCCCATCTGCCAGGCCGCCGCCCCCGTGGTGCGTAGCGCGTCGCTGAACCGGCTAGCTGCCATAGGCCCCCGGCACGGTCGGCGGCAACCGCCCGCCGATGCGCGCGCTTGGCCCCGGCTGCCCCACGACCGGTACGGTGACGGCCCGGTAGAACAGCGTCCACAGTGTGGAGTTCCACGCGGTGGGCAGGGCCACGATCAGGCCGCTGATTACCAGTGCGATCAGCACCAGCACGGCGACCATAAGGATATAGCCCAGCGTGTGGCTTTGCCCGGCGCCCAGGATGAGCGCCAGCACCGCCGGGGCCGCGATCGCGCCGATGATGGCCGCGCTGATGATGCCGGCCAGGATGTTCACCACGATCTGGGCCAGCACGACTAGCAGCACGTTCGCCACGTTGGCGCGTAGCAATCGCCAGCCGGTGCTCCAGGCGGTGCCCACCGGCTGATCATCCAGGACGGCGGCCCGCTGCGCGAGCTGCGTCACCGTGGTGAGGATGAACGCGACAGGCACCGCCACCAGGGCGATCACGCCCAGGCCGAACAGCGCCCAGCCGATGCCGGCCGCGATCCGCGAGGCTTCGGGAAGGTTCTGCGCGCCGCCGGCGAAAACCCCGCCGAGAATCGCGCCGCCGACGGTTAAGAGTGCGAGTGCAATCAGGCCCAGCACCAGCAGGATCACGAAGGCGGCGAAGATGAGGTTCAGCGCCAACACGCGCCAGACGCGGGCGCGCCCGGTTTGCCAGGCTTCGCGGAAGGTCGGGTGCGCGTCCTGGGCGCCCTGAGCCGCGGCGGCGATCAAACCACCCTCAAGAGCTGCCCGCAGGATAAAGAGCGCGATAACCAGCAATACAATCATCAGGGCCAGGATGCTACTGCCCAATACAGAATCGGGCATAAAATCGGCGGCATTGAACCGATAATTCGTGTTGGAAGTGCTCGATAGCACGGCCACCAGAAACCCCAGCAGCCAGAGCACCGGGTTTTTGAAGGTGACCTGGAAAGTGCGCGACAGAATCGCGCCCACATCGACCGTCATGGCTGACCTCCTGTGCGCTAAAGACCCCGGACCCGCTTAAGATCCCTGCTTGGATGGCGTTGTCCGCAGACAGAGTCCGGCATCTTAATTGTCGCACAGGCCGGCAGCCGGGCTGGTTACAACCTGATAACCCGGCGATACAGCCTGCTCACGCGCGCGGCGGGGTGTCCTCCGGACGCTCCGGGCCACCTTCCTGCCGGGCACGCTCCTCGCCGCTGCCGGGCGGCGGGCTGTAGCCGCCCTGGCCGGTGGGCGGGCCATAGGGGTTGGCCGGCGGCGCCGGGGGCGGGTAGCCGCCGGACGGCTGGCCGGGGCCGGGCGCGGGCGGGGCCGGCGCCCCATACCCCCCAGAGGCACCGGTGGGCGGGACATAGCCACCCGGATACTGGCCGGGCTGGGTGTAGCCGCCCGGTGGCTGGCTATAGCCGCCGGGATACTGCCCCGGCTGGCTATAGCCGCCGGGATACTGGCCGGGCTGGGAGTAGCCGCCGGGGCCGCCGTACGGGCTTGCGGGCGGCGGGCCATATGCGCCGGGCGGCGGCCCGCTGGGATAGAGCGCGGCCTGCCCCGGTCCCGCGCCCGCGGGCACGGTGAGGATGCGGTAGAACAGCGTCCAGAGCACCGAGTTACCGGCGATGGGCAGGGCGCCGAGCACCCCAGTCACCACCCAAAGGATGACCCCGATGACGATGCCGAGCAGCGTCCCGCCGGCCCCGCCGCCGCTATTCAGCGCCAGGGCCGTCAGCGGCAGCGACACGGCGGCGCTGATCACCCCGATGACAATGGCGACCAGGATGCCGATGCCGAACTCGATCAGCAGCAGCAGCAGCACGTTGCCGATGTTCGCCCGGAACAACTGCCAGCCCGTGCTCCACGCCTGGCCCACCCCCTGGTTATCCAGCACCACGGCGCGCTGGGCCAACTGGATGACCACGCCCAGCACCGCGAAGAGCGGGATCGCCAGCAGCAGGAAGCCGCAGAAGCAGACCAAAAACCCGCCCAGCGCCGGGAAGATGGTCTCGGGGTCGAGGGGCTGCCCGGTGGGCGACGCGATGCTGCTGAAGATCCCGGCAACCGCGCTGCCGAGGATGACCAGGGCCAGGATCACGAAAATGATGGCGACGACAAGCCCGATGGCGACGATAATCAGGTTCAGCCCGATGATCGGCCACATGCGCGTGCGCCCCAGCGCCCAGGCTTCCTGCAAGGTCGGCGGCCGGTCCTGCGCGGCGCGGTCACTGGCGATAATCAGCCCGGCCTCGAACCCGGCGCGCACGAAGAAGAAGATGACGTACAGGATAAACGCCACGCAGGCCAGCAGGCCGGTGCCGCCGGCCAGCGCGGCCACATCTTGCTCGCTCGCCGTGCTGAACCGGTTGAAGCTGTTGGCGTTGTAGCTGAAGTTGACGTTCGTGCTCAGCAACGTAACGATCAGGCCGAGCACCCACAGCACCTTGTACCGCAAGAGGATTTGGAAGGTGCGGGACACCAGTGCGCCGAAATCGATTGCCATATGCTTACTTCGCTCCTATGGCTGCCAGTTCCTTGCGCAGCAGATTGAGCGCCTGCAGCGCCATCAACCGCTTGACCTCGCCCCGCGCGGCGCGGATGGGCAGGCGCAGGGTCTGCACGGTGCCGACATGGCCGGGCGCGGCGCAACTCCAGGCCACCCACATCTCGCCCAGCACCCGCTCGTCGTCGCGGCCGGCGGGCAAGCGCCCGGCCGTGACCAGCAGGGCGCCGGTGTTCCAGCGGCGGGCCACGGCGGCGGCCACGGCGCGCACCCCTTCCTCGCTCAGCGGGTCCAGGCCGCCGCTATCCAGCCCGGCCTGCGCGACGGCGCGTGCTTCGGCGCTGGGCACATCGAGCACCGCCGTGACCCGATCTGCCGCTGTGGCGCTGCTCAGCACGCGGGCGATCTGCCCGCCGGTGGCCCCGCCGATCTCGGCCACGGCCAGGTGCGTGTCGACCTGCGCCAGTAAGTTGCACACCACATCTTCCAGCGTATCGGCGTCGGCGCCCCAGATGGCGTCGCCCAGGCGCTCGCGCACGGCGGCCTCCAGCGGCGCGAGCAAGGCCCGCGCGGCGGCGGCATCGGCGGCGCGCGCCGTCAGCCGCAGGTGAACGCCGTCGCTCTTGGCATAGGTCGCCAGCGTGGGGTTGTTGCTGTGCAGCAGGTCCTCGACGCGTTCTTCCGCCGCCGACTCGCCCAGGCCCAGCACCTTCAACGTCCGCGAGATGATCTCGCCGTTGCCGCCCGCGACCAGGCGCGGCGCGATCTCCTGGCTCCACATGCGCATCATCTCGTGGGGCACGCCGGGCATCGCCACCAGGATGTGCCCGTTGTGCTCGACCCACCAGCCGGGCGCCGTGCCGACGGGGTTCGCCAGCACCTGGGCCGAGGGGATCAGCGTGGCCTGTTTCGCGTTGCGCGCGGGCATCTCCTGGCCCCGGTGGGCGAAGAAGGCCCGCAGTTCGGCCTCCAACTCGGGCTGCACCACCATCTCCTCGCCCAGCACGGCGGCGATGGCCTCGCGGGTCAGGTCGTCTTCGGTGGGGCCAAGGCCGCCGCTGACCACGGTGAGGTCCGAGCGGTCCATGGCCCGGCCCAGTACTTCGGTCAGGCGGCCCAGGTTGTCGCCGACCTGCGAGACCCAGTAGCAGTTAATGCCGAGCGCGGCCAGTTCGCGAGTCAGGTAGGTGGCGTTGGTGTCGGTGATGTTGCCCAGCAACAACTCCGTGCCGACCGAGACGATCTCAGCGTTCATGGACCGCCTCTTCCACCTGGTCGATCACCTCGCGGGTGATCCCGGCGCGGCCCGCGGCTTCCGCGAAGGCGGCGGGCTCCATGCGGCGGCGCACGTCGAGGATGGTGATCGCAGCGTAGGCGGCTTCGGGGCGGCTGGTGCCGTGGAAGATGGAGAGTGCCTGCCACGAGTTGGCGAGCGCCGCCGCCGGGTCGCCTTCTTGCAGCCGCAGCCGGCCCAGTTCGGCCAGCGTGCCGCCCACGCCGTTCCAGTCCTGCAGCCGCTGGTTGATGGCGAGCGCCAGGCCGTAGAATTCGGCGGCCTCGTGCAGGTTGCCCATCAGGCGGCGCACCATGCCCATCTGGTGCAATGTGCTGCCCATGGCCGCCCGGTCGCCCAGCATCGTCTTAAGCGACAGGCTGCGGCTATAATAGTCGTCGGCGGCGGCATAGGCGCCCTGCTGCACCCGCGACCGGCCCAACTGGTGCAGCGTGCGCGCCTGGGCCGCGGCGTCGTCCAGCCGCTCGGCGATGCTCAGGCTCTCTTGCAACAGCGGCTCGGCCCCGGCATAGTCGTCCTGGTACTGGCGGATGACGCCGAGCTGGTGCAGGCAATCGGCCAGCAGCTTGGGCGCGTCCAGGGCGCGAAAATCGGCGGCAGCGGCCTCGTAGGCCACGGCGGCGCCCGCGAGATCGCCCTGCGCGAACGCGGCGTCGCCCTCGGCAAACTGCATCGCCGCGCGGGCCTCCTGAGTGGTGGGCGATTGCCCACCCGGTGCTGTATCCACGGTTTCGCTCCGTCCTAGTGCGTGGTCTCTCGCTCGATTGTAGGCGGCGGGGCGCGTTTTGTCAAACGCATGCAAAAGGCCGGCACCCCTGGGGGCGCCGGCCTGCGGTCCCGCCGTCTAGCGGTACGGCGATTACTGGTTCCAGATCCGCTTGACCGCCGCCTGGCTGGCCTCGACGGCGCTCTGATCAATGCTCGCGCCGCTGTCCTGCAAGTCCTTGATCACGAACTTGGGCATGTTGTTGTTGATCCAGACGACGAAGGCGGCGTTGTCCTTGACGTTGCGCTCGGCCAGATCCGCCGTCTGCTGGTCGCCCAGCGCCAGCGCCGTGGCGTTCAGCATGACATAGCTGATGACGCTGTGGTTCAGCGCGGTGTAATCGTCGCGCAGATCCTTCGAGATCTCCTCGGCGCGCATCTTGTCGATCAGGCCGGCACCCAGGCCCAGCACCGCCGCGCCGGCTTCCTTCACCGGGCTGGTGGCGCTGCCGCCGAGCGCTTCCAGCCGCTGCTCCAGCGCCGACAGGTGGCCCTTGAGCGTGCCCGCCATCTCGGCGAACTTCTGCTTGGCCTCGGCGTCGTTCTCGGCCAGCTTCACCTGCTTGTCGATGGCGGTCTGGATATGCGACTCCAGCGCGTGCATGTCGCCCAGATACTTCTGTAAAACCTGCTGATTATCCATTGCTAATCTATCTCTCCTCTAGCTTTCTTGCTTCATCGCCGTCCACCCCGGCAACGATAGGACTGGCGTCGTTATGTAGGCGAGAGATAGAAAAGCAATATGTATGCCAGATAGACAAATGGCTCAGCCGCTGACGCCTGCGGGCACACCTTTCTTGGCCTGGCCCGCCAGCCGCCCGCGATCCTGGTGCGACAGCACCCGCTTGCGCAGGCGGAAGGCTTTCGGCGTGACCTCCAGCAGTTCGTCGTCGGCCAGGTACTCGATGGCGTCGTCCAGCGACATGATGCGCGGCGGCTCCAGGCGCAGCGCTTCCTCCGCGGTCGAACTGCGCATGTTGGTCAGGTGCTTTTTCTTGCAGACGTTGACTTCGAGGTCCTTCTCCCGGATATGCTGGCCCACGACCATGCCCTCGTAGACCTCCACGCCGGGGCCGAGGAAGAGCTGGCCGCGCTCCTGGGCGCCATGCAGCCCGAAGGTGGTGGTCACGCCCGGCTCCCAGGCGATCAGCGAGCCGAAGTTGCGCGTGGCGACCGGCCCGGCCAGCGGGCCGTACCCGGCGTAGAGCGTGTTCATGATGCCCTGGCCGCGCGTGTTGGTCAGGAACTGCTGGCGGAAACCGAGCAGGCCGCGCGTCGGCACGCGGGACACCAGGTGCACGCTGCCGTCGTCGCGGTACTTCATGTCTTGCATGACGCCGCGCCGCTCGCCGAGCATCTCGACCACCACGCCCAGCACCTCCTGGGCGACCTCGATCTCGACCTGCTCATACGGCTCCTGCAATTTGCCGTCCTGTTCCTTGTAAATGACCTCCGGCTTGGAGACCTGGAACTCGTAGCCCTCGCGGCGCATGTTCTCGATCAAGATGGTCAGGTGCAACTCGCCGCGGCCCGACACCAGGAAGGTGTCCGTCGTGTCGGTGTCTTCCACGCGCAGGGCCACGTCGTGCTCCAACTCGTTATAGAGCCGCTCGCGCAGCTTGCGGCTGGTGACGTAGGTGCCCTCGCGCCCGGCGAAGGGGCTGTTGTTGACGCTGAAGCTCATGCGCAGCGTCGGCTCCTCGACCCGGATCGGCGGCAGCGGCACCGGGTTCGCCAGGTCGCTGATCGTGTCGCCGATGTTGGCATCGGGCACGCCGGCCAGGGCGATGATGTCCCCGGCGGCCACTTCCTCGACCTCCTGGCGGGTCAGGCCGTGGTAGTTGAACACCTGGGTGACTTTGGCGGGCGTGACGTTGCCGTCGTGGTCGATGCGCGCCACGGGCTGGCCCTTGCGCACCGTGCCGCTCTGCAAGCGGCCCACGACAATCTTGCCCTTGTACTCGTCGTTGCTGAGGTTCGTCACCAGCAGTTGGGTCGGCTGGTCGGGCTCGACCTCCGGCCCCGGAATGTGCTCCAGGATCGTCTCGAACAGCGGCTCCAGCGTCGGCCCCATGTGGTTGTGGTCCAGCCCGGCCTCGCCGGTCAGCGCGTTGGTGAACAGCACCGGGAACTCGGCCTGCTCTTCGTTGGCGCCCAGGTCCACAAACAGGTCGAAGGTGGCGTTGATCGTGTGCATGGGGCGGGCGTTGGCCCGGTCGATCTTGTTGACGACGACGATGGCCTTGTGCCCGCGCTGCAACGCCTGGCGCAACACGAACTTGGTTTGCGGCATAGGGCCGTCCACGGCGTCGACCAGCAGCAGCACACCATCGACCATGTTCATCACGCGCTCTACCTCGCCGCCGAAGTCGGCATGGCCGGGCGTGTCCACGATGTTGATCTTGACATCCTTATAGACGATGGACGTGTTCTTGGCGAGAATGGTGATGCCCCGCTCGCGTTCGAGCGCGTTCGAGTCCATGACTCGCTCCGCGACCTGCTGGTTCTCGCGGAAAATATGGCTCTGCTTCAGCATCGCGTCCACGAGCGTGGTCTTGCCGTGGTCGACGTGGGCCACGATGGCGATGTTCCGTATATCTTTGCGCTGCATGAGACTCCTACCCTGTAATACAAGCTACTAGCGGCGACCCTGGCCTGCCTGCTGCGTCCGATGGGCGGGAGTCGCGCCGTCCATTCCCGGCAATAAGCGGTGGATGTCTGGTAGAGGTTACGCACGCGCACGCTCCACGCACAACCACTTATTATACCCGATTTTGGGGATTTTTGCTGATTGACAGGTTTGGGGTTCGGGATCGCCGTCAGGCTTACGCACTCAACGCGCTCTCTGTTGCCATAGCCTGGCCGGCAGGGCGCGGGGTGCCGCCGGTCTATTTGTTATACCTCAGCATCGATATAGGTATACCAGTTTAGACCGATTTTAAGTGGATTCATTGAACTTGGTTGCCGCCTCTTCTATAATGATCCTGTTCTTGTTGTGGCGCAGACGCGCGGGGCGACCATAGTCTTGACTCCCGCTCCGTCTACGTCATAGCTGGCTCTACATTGAGTCGGAGCCAGGACGGAACAGAAGCTGTAGGAAGGGAGCCGTTCGCATGAATCGCATCATCCATGAGTCGAACTTTCGAGGGTTACGTCTGGGGATCTTCGGTGTTCTCGCTCTGAGTCTGGTAATGATCATCGCCGGCGAGCGAGCCTGGGGGGCACCGGGCACCGGCCCCATGCGCAGCCCCGTCGTGGCTGCCGGCGGGCAGATAACGGCCCCCGCTCAGACGGCCGCCAACGCGCCCACCGCCGTCCAGCAATTTGAAGACGTGCCGCCCAGCAATCCTTTCTATGACTTCGTCAACAACATCTACCTCGATAACATCGTCAGCGGCTATACCTGCGGCGGGGTGGGCGAGCCATGCGTCGCTCCCGGCAACCGCCCCTACTATCGCCCGAACAACAACGTCACCCGCGCGCAAATGGGCAAGTTCGTCGACCTGGGCCGGCGCAACATCGCCGATGCCGTCGGCGATCGGCTGGTGATCACCAATAGCGCGCAGATCGGGCTTGTCATCTCCTCGACAACCACCGATAGTCTCGATGTCAATAACGCCTCGGGCGCGGAGGCCATCCAGACGTTGTGCCTCACCCCCGGCATGAATTGCTGGGCCCTCTATAGCAACGCGCCCAGCGGCGACTACGCGGGTGTCTTCAGCGGCGGGCGCGGTGTCAGCGCCAGTAGCAGCGACACGGGCTATGCCGCCGTCAATGCGAATGCCGTAGGGACAGGGGCGAATTCCTACGCGGTTAACGGCACCGCCGCCTACCGCGCCGGCTACTTCAAGTCCACCAACACGGGCCTCTATTCGCTTTATGTAGACGCCCAGGGCGGTCCCACCCAGGGAACGTCGGCTCTAGAGGTGAACGGTTCGACGCGCATGGAAGGCAACCTGTATGTGGCCGGGTCGAAGGCGGGCTATGTCGTGGACATCATGCAGAACGCCAGTGAGGACACGCTGGAAGTCGGAGATGTCGTCACCATCGTCGGCAATAGCCCAGCGGTGCTGGGGACGATTCCGGTTGTGACGGTCAAGAAAGCGGGTAGCGCCTATGACACCGGCGTGGTCGGCATTGTGGACCAGGTGATGTATGTCCCCGATACGGCCACGAAGGCAGCCTATGACGCGCAGCAGGCGGCGGCGAACGCCGCTGCGGCGCAACAGGCGGCACTGCTCGCCAATGTGGATCTGAGCCAGGGCAAGCCGGACCCCGGCCGCATCGCCATGCCCCAAACGGCAATCAGCGACGCGGACGGTACGCTGCATGCCATCCCGGATGCCCGGCAGGTGGCGGCGAAGGGCGGCTATGCCAGCGTGGTCACACTTGGTGCGTACAAGGGGATCAAGGTGGACGCCGGCTTTGGCGCGATCCACGCCGGAGATATGCTGGTGAGCAGCCCGCACGCCGGCTACGCCATGAAGGCCGACGACAGCAAGATCAAGTTCGGGTCGGTCATCGGTAAGGCGCTGGGCGACCTCGACAGCGGCACCGGCTTAATCCCGGTCATGGTCACGCTGAAGTAGTACGCCGTAGGCAGGACAGTGGGACACGGCGTACTCGCACGCCGTGTCCCATCGTTTTGATTGCAGTGACAACTTCCTGCCGTCTGCTTCCTACCTGCTCCACCACCAGGCAGGAGGGGGCGCGCAGGGCACACGAATTACAGGCGGGCGGACAGCGGGGCGGAGTAGTGCTGGGCAAGATTCTTGGGGATCGCCGCAACAGGGCAGTACGCCCCAACAGATACGGCAGGCGCGGGTGGGCGCGATTGGGCAGACTTTGTTATACTCAGACGTGTTCTCCAAGCCGCCACCATTAGCTGTTCTCGCTTCGTTGCGCCGGCTCCCGGTACCATTTGTTTTGGTCTTCCTGGTCCTGGTGCTAGGCTGGGCCGGGCCGCCTACCCCGGCGCGCGCCGCCGACGGCAACGTGGGGCTGGTGATTTCCTCCGGGGCGGGCCAGGTGCAGACGTACTGTTTCAGCGTGCCGCCCGCGGGCGTTTCGGGGCTCGATTTGCTGCAACGCACGGGGCTGCCGCTGCGCGTGGCGTATGAGAACCTGGGCGCGCAGATCTGCGCGATCAACGGGGTGGGTTGCCTGGATCCCAACCAGCCCTGCGCGTGCCAGTGCCAGGGCACACCCTGCATCTACTGGCAATACGCTCACTGGCGCGACGGGCGCTGGGTGGCCTCCACGCTGGGGGCGAGCAGCTATATCGCCAAGCCGGGATCGATCGAGGGCTGGGGCTGGGGCGGCACCCCCCCGGCGCCCAGCGGCAACGCGCTTTGCGCCCAGGCCGCGCCCGCCCCGCCGACCCCGCGGCCCGCGCCCCCGCCGACGCACACGCCCCGCCTCACCCGGCCCCCGGCGTCCCCAACTCCGCGCCCGCTGCCGACCCGCCCGCCGGTCGCAACATTTGCGCCTCCCAGCCCCACCATCGCCGCGCCCGCCACGGCGCCGCCCGCTGCGCCGACCGATACGCCGGCTCCGCCCACTGCTACCCCTGTCGCGCCCACGGCCACCGCCGCGCCCACCGATACCCCGCTGCCTACAGCCACCGTGCCGGCTCCGGCGACCGCTACTCCGGCCCTGGTCGCGAGCATCACACCAGCGGCGACGCCCACCACCGGACCGCCCGCGCCGCCCACGGCGGAGGATCCTCCGGCGACCTACTGGCTCTTCGGCGCACTGGCCCTGGCGCTGGTGGGCGTGATCGCCTGGGCGCGCACGGGGCGGCGCGGCTAAGCCCGGCCTGCGCTCAAGCCGCGGGCTTGCGCGCCACCACCACGAGCACCACCGAGCGCGGGCTAACGCCGGTATAGGTCCGCACCTCGAAGCCGGTAGCCCGCAAATTGGGCAAGAGCGGCCCGGCGCCGGGGCTGTGCTGTAAAGCGTCCAAGATGGCCTGCCGCCGGGCCGCCTGGTCGCCGGTCTGCCGATATCCCTGCCCATAGACCAGTGCCGCGAAGCGTTGCAGCAGTTGCGAGGTAGGGTCCATCGGCAGCAACACGCCGCCCGGCACGATGACCAGCGGGCCACCGGGGCGCAGCACGCGCGCGATCTCGCCTAGCGTGCGCGGGTCGAAGATATACTCGCTGGGGAAGGTGCTGACCACGGCGTCAAAGGTGGCGGCGGGGAAGGGCAAGGCCATGGCCGTGGCCCGCGTTACCCGGAGCGGCCCGGCGCCGGTGCGCCCGGCTTTGCGCCGCGCCACGCGCAGCATTTGCGGGGAGAGGTCGATGCCATAGGGTTGGTAGCCCGCGGCGCGCAGATCGGCCTGCAGGTCGCCGGTGCCGAAGCCGACTTCGAGCACGCGCCCGCCCGGTAGCCCGGCCAGCGGCTCCAGCGCGGCCCGCTGCCAGCGCCGCCACTCGCCGTGAAAGAAAGTGCGGCTCACCCAGTCGTAGGCCCAGGCGAACTGATGGTACAGCAGGTGGAAGGCCCGGCGCAGCAGGGCGCCCCGGATCGCGCGCATAAGGCTGCCTTGTCGAGAATGGGCCGCCGGGCAGCGGGCCGGGCGGGATTACCGGCGGGCTACCGCCGGCGTTCGGCCTCTTCGTTTTCTTCTTCCGGCACCGACCAGACCGCCTCGACCTGATAGGTGGGGCTGAACCGCTGGATCACGCGGAAGGCGGCATCGCTGATGTAGAGCCGGCTCTCTGCGTCCTCGGTGAGGCCGGCGGGCACGCCGAACTGGCCCGGCTCGGTGCCCGGCTTGCCCAGCACCGGCAACGCTTCGCCGGTGGGCCGATAGCGCAGCACCTGGGCGGTGAGGTTATTGTTGATCAGGATCTCGCCGTTGCGTCGGGCCAAGATCATGTCGTAAGGCACGGTGCCGATGCCGGGCGGCAAGTCCCACTCCAGCAGGTGCCGGCCCCCGGCGATCTCCAGCACTTCCACGCTCGCGTCGTGCAACACGTATAACCGGCCATCCCAGCCGACCGCGAGATCGCGCGACGGTCCGCTCAGCTTCCACTCCGTCTGCTGGGCGCCCGCATGGTCGTAGACCAGGATGATCCCGCGGTTATCGGCGATGTAGAGATGGATCGCGTCGGCGGCCAGGCAGCCCGGCGCGCTGATATAGGTCTGCGGCAGGGGCCAGGTGGCGCGCAGGTGGCCGTCCGGGGTGAATTGCTGGATGCGCGACAGCCCGGTGTCGAGCACATAGAGGTAGTTTTCCGGATCGACGGCCATGCCGCAGGTGTGGAAGGTGCGGTCCAGCGGCAGATTCTTGGGCGTGGTCTGCGCGATCTGCTGGGTAAACTCGCTGCCCATGCCCGCGGGCTGGATGCCGGGGCCGGGGCTGCCGGGCGCGGCCCGGCGCGGCCAGATCTGCCCGCTCACGTTGCCGTTCCAGTCGAACACCCAGATGCTGCCGTTGTCGATGTCGGTGGCGTAGAGGGTGCCCCGCGCGTCGGCGGCCAGCCAGTAGAAGCCCGCGGTGCGCACGACGTTCGGCGCGGTGATCCAGAGCACGGCAAGGATGATCAGGGTGGGCAGGGCCGCCGCCAGCGCCGCGCGCTGCACCCAGGCGGGCAGCCCCAGCAGCAGAAACCAGATCAGGGCCGCCCCCACGAGCAGGATCCCGCGCTCGCCCCAGACGAGTGCGGGGGCCGTACCGATAGCGGTGCTCTGCGTGGTGAGGCAGGCCACGATGCCAAGCCAGAGCACGGCAGCCCCCGGCCAGGTGAGCAGCGGCCAGCCGCGCCGCGCGCCCAGCGCGGCCAGGATGACCCCGGCTGCCGGGATCAGCAGGGTGAGATCGAGGCGG
>DASSGZ010000494.1:0-3506 GCA_035693165.1 Chloroflexia bacterium
TATGCCGGTTTGCGTTGTTGGGGTGCTGTTTGTCAGCATCGTGCTCGCCATCCTTTCATCAGAAGTCTTGTCACACTAGGACGTGACCAGTGTAACATACCCCCCGCCCGATGCACATCCGTCTTAAGACCGATATTGGCCCGGCAGTTGTCCTATCAGGCGCCTTTCACGCTTGCGGCGCGGCGCATCCACGCCGGCCAAAGCTTGTAGTATAATAGCCGCGAATCCGACCTACGCTCTTGACCACGCGCAAGGAGGCCCCGTGACCGGACCCACGCTGCCCGGTCGCCCGCGCCGGGCGACGGAACTGATCGTCCACTGCCATGGCGAACGCCCCTATTTTGCCGAGGTGCCCTATTTTGTCTGGGGCGCCGTCGATTACGCGTCGAGCGGCGACGCGCAGACGCCCACCGACCGCGAGTGGCGGGAACTTGGCCTCGTCAACCGCGAGACCGGCGAGATCCTGGAGATGGCGCCGGTGCCCGACTCCGGGCGCCGCATGGTGATCGCCGTGCGCGCCATGAACCCCGATGTGGCCTTGCGCGCGGCCTACTTTCTCACCTGGCGCACCGACGGGCAAGCCGGCAGCGGGCCGGACGCGACGCTGGAAACGTTCGGCGAACTGGCCCGGCGCCTGGGTGCGTGGGACTATAAGGAGGCCACGGCGCGCAGCGTGCGTGTGCGCAAGGACTTTGGCCGTGCCGAGTTGTTGCCTTTCGACGACAACGCCTTCTGGCCGAGCTGGAAGTGGGTGGGGGTGCCGGCCTGCGCCCGCACACGCGTGGGTCGTTGGATCATGGACTCGGTGCTGCGGAAAGACACGCGCGCGGTCTACCTCTGCATCGAGTGGTTGCGCCGGGGCAGCGCGACCCCCGTGCAGCGCGACGCCCTGTGCTACGCGCTGCAACGCTTCACGGGCCGCGAACTGCCCAGCCCCGCCGATTGGGTGGCCTGGTACGCCCGCGAGGGGGCCGCCGCCTATCCCCGCCCCGACTTCGCCACCTGGTGGGCCACGGTGCCCCATTAGAAGCCGGCGGGGTGGTTGGACGCGGGCCCGTTTCAAACCGGCCCCTACATCGCAATATTGTGGCGGTGGCTGGGCGCCAGATCCATTTGAAACCGATCTCGCCCCGCGGCGGGCACACCGGTGGTGGACCTGGGCGCTGTAGGGGCCGGTTTCAAACCGGCCTGGCCGCCCCTCAGAATTACTGCCTACAACGGGAGGTGCCCGATGGCCGAGCAACTGGTGGTGGAAGCCGGCAACGAGAGTTTTGGACCGGGCCGCACCCGCGTCGAAGTGAACGCGACAGGCGCCGTGCGGATCAGCAACCGCTTTCTTGGCCGCGAGCGCGCGGTCGAAGCCGCGATCCCGCCTGCCGATGCGGCCCGGCTGCTGCAGCAAGCGCGCGCTGTGCGCCCGCCGCCCCCCTGGCCGGGCCGCCCGCTGATCCCCGACGAAGTAACCTACCAGATCGCCGTCTATGACGGCGGCAGCGCCGCCTATACCACCGCGTGCCTGCACGGCGACCTGCGCGCCGATCCCACGGCGGACGACCTCATCACGACCCTGCGCGGTATTGTGCGCGAGGCAGCGAACAGGCAAATCATCCTCTAGCCACGCGGTGCGCGCCTGCCCGCGACGGCAATTTGGGTAGGCCCATAATGAGGGCGCGCGCCTTGACGCTTTTCTCGCTACAATGTTAGAATGGATCAATCGCCCGGCCCCGCAGCCGGGCCTATCCCCATCTATATGTAGGAGACAAGTGACAGCATGAGCGACACCCCCAGCCCAACGACGCGCCTGGAACGTGACTCGCTCGGCGAGGTCGAAGTGCCCGCCGATGCGCTCTATGGCGTGCAGACCGTGCGCGGTATCCGCAATTTCCCCATTACCGGCTGGCTGCCCCACCCGCTGCTGGTCGAGGCCACCGTCACCGTGAAGAAGGCGGCGGCGATCACCAATCAGCAACTCGGCCAGTTGGACGAGGAGCGCGCCAGGGCGATTGTCCAGGCCGCCGACGAGATCCTGGCGGGCCGGCATCGCGAGCATTTCCGCATCGATCCCTTCCAGGCCGGGGCGGGCACCTCGCACAACATGAACACCAACGAGGTGCTGGCGAACCGCGCCAACGAGATCCTCGGCGCGCCGCGCGGCAGCTACAAGCCGGTCCACCCCAATGACCACGTCAACATGGCCCAGTCGACCAACGACGTGTTTCCGACCTCGATGCGCCTGGCCGTGCTGATGAACCTGGAGACCTTCTACCCGGCGATCACCGCCATGGCCGAAGCCTACGCCGAGAAGGGCCACGAGTTCGACCACATCATCAAGTCGGGTCGCACCCACATGCAGGATGCGGTGACGATCCGCCTGGGCCAGGAGTTCACCGCCTACAGCCGCGTGCTGGTCAAGATGCGCGACAAGATCAAGCGCGCGTCCGAGGCGCTGCTCGAACTCAATATCGGCGCGACGGCGGCGGGCACCGGCCTGAACAGCGATCCGCGCTACCAGCAGCAGATGGTCGCCAATCTGCGCGACCTGACCGGCTTCCCGCTGCAACCCGCCGAGCACCTGGTCGAGATGACCCAGTCGCAGTATGCCATGGCCGAGGTCTCGGCGGCGCTGCGCGCGCTGGCGCTGGAACTGATCCGCATCAGCCACGACATGCGCTTCATGAGCAGCGGCCCGCAAACGGGCATCATGGAGATCGTGCTGCCGCCCGTGCAGCCGGGGTCGAGCATCATGCCCGGCAAGGTCAACCCGGTCATGTTCGAGATGCTGACCATGGTCTGCAACCAGGTGGTGGGCAACGACACCGCCGTGGCCCTGGCGGTGTCCGAGGGCCAGTTGGAGTTAAACGTCATGATGCCGCAGATGGCCTTCAGCACCATGTTCAGCGTCGATCTGCTCAAGAACGCCATGCGCGTCGTGACCGAGTTCAACGTGCGCGGCATCACGGCCAACGAGGAGCGCGCCCGCTATATGGTCGAGCACTCGATGGGCCTGGCGACCGCGCTCAACCCCTACATCGGTTACGCCAGTGCCGCCGCCGTGGTCAAGGAGGCGCTCAAGACCGGCAAACCGATCCGCCAGGTGGTCCTGGACCAGGGCCTGCTGTCCGCCGAAGAGGTGGACCGCATCCTTGACCCGCGCACGATGACCGAACCGGGCATCCCCGGCAAGGGCGCCATGCCGGTCAGCGGTGGTGGGTGAGGTGCCCCACGCGTGCCCGGCGCCGGGCTAGCCGGTGGCCGGGCACGGCTTTGTTATCCATCCCAGCCGGATAGAGTAGGAGACAGATGGATTTAGGATTGGCGAACAAGATCGCGCTGATCACCGGCGCGTCGAAGGGCATCGGGCGGGCCATCGCCCTGGAACTCGTCCGTGAGGGGGCCAGCGTGGCGATCTGCGCGCGCAATGCCGCGGCCCTGCACGACGCCGCCGAGGAGATTGCCGCCGAAGCGCACGACAAGGGCCGGGTGCTGGCGATCCCGACCGATGTGAC
>DASSGZ010000495.1:0-33770 GCA_035693165.1 Chloroflexia bacterium
CTGCCCGAAGTTCAGCGTGGCGCTGATCACCGAGACGGCGACCAGCAGCAAAATGCTCTGCCCCAGGCTGTCCATCCGATGCGGCCCGGTGATGCCGTCGACCAGTTGCTGCACCGTGAGTGGGATGGCCAGGGTGATGAAGCTGTTGAGCACCAGCATGAGGCCGCCCGCCGTCAGGCGGGGCCAGTAGGGGAAGGCCAGGGCCAGCAGCCGCGTGAGCGGCGCGCCGCCGGGGGGCGGCTCTTGCTTCGCGGTCGTGACCCTCCGGGCCTGGGCCGGGCTTGTTGCCTGCGCCAAATCGCGATCCTTCTCACCGGGGCCGGCGCCCCTGCACTACGCGGGCCGGACACTCGCCCGGCCCACTCTCACCGAATACGCACATAGAACGAAAAGGTTCCACGAAGCTTACGGTTTTCGGCGCCCGGTGGTTCTCTTGACAGTGCAGGGACCTTGTGCTAGAGTTGGCTGAGGTTCGGGATGCGTTCCCCAGAAATCCACTCTGCTGCGGGATCGCGGCCGCAATGTACTGCCCGTTGCGTGGCGGGATTTTCACCATTTGTCTACGGACGTTCACGCTACCGGTAACCCACATCGCCTATACTAGATGCTGGATCAAAAAGGGCCAATCGCAGGGTTCTCCTGGATGGACTACGCTGGAGGTAGCGACATGCTGCATCACTCCAAAGGTGGGAAGGGCTTATGAAAATCGCGGTTCCTAAAGAGATTCTGCCCGGAGAGCGGCGCGTGGCGCTGACTCCGGACGCCGCCGGCCGCCTGGTGAAAGCCGGGCACGAGGTTTTGGTGGAGGCGGGCGCCGGCACCGCCGCCTATTTCCTCGACGCGGCCTATACCGCGGCGGGCGCGCAGGTGGTGGCCGATACGGCGGCCCTGTTCGGCGCCGGCGATATTGTGCTCAAAGTGCAGAAGCCGATGCTCAACGAGGCGCTGGGCCGGCACGAAGTCGATCTGCTCAAGCCGGGCGCCGTCTTGATCAGCTTCCTGGCCTCGCTGACCAGCCCCGACCTGGTGCGCCGGCTGGCCGAGCGCAATATCACCAGCTTCGGCATGGAGGCGATCCCGCGCATCTCGCGCGCGCAAACGATGGACGCCCTGTCCTCGCAGGCCACGGTCGCCGGCTACAAAGCGGTGTTGATCGCCGCCGACATGCTGGGCAAGTTCTTCCCGCTGCTGATGACCGCGGCGGGCACCGTGGCGCCGGCCAAGGTCTTTGTGCTGGGCGCCGGGGTGGCCGGCTTGCAGGCCATCGCCACGGCGCGCCGCCTCGGCGCGGTGGTGGAAGCCTTCGACGTGCGCCCGGTGGTGAAAGAGCAGGTGGAAAGCCTGGGCGCCAAGTTCGTCATGCTCGAACAGGGCGCCATTGAGGCCGCCGGAGCCGGTGGCTACGCCAAGGAGTTGTCTGAAGAGCAGCACCGCCTGGAGGTCGAATTGCTGGCCCGCCATGCCAAGGACTCCGACGTGATTATCACCACGGCGGCCATTCCGGGGCGACGCGCGCCGGTGCTCATCACCGCCGGCATGGTGGCTACCATGCGGCCCGGCTCCGTGATTGTGGATCTGGCTGCGGAGACCGGCGGCAACTGCGAACTGACGCAGGCGGGCGAGACCATCGTGCAGAACGGCGTCATCATCATGGGCCCGCTGAACATGCCGAGCATGATCCCGGTCCACGCCAGCCAGATGTACTCCAAAAACGTGACCAACCTGCTGCAACTGCTCATGCCTAAAACCGAGTTGCAGCTTAACTTCGACGACGAAATCATCAGCGGAACCTGCATCACGCACGGCGGCCAAATTGTCCACGCCGCCACGCGCAAAGCACTGGAAGCCGCCCAAGGAGTTGCCGTATGAGTGGTCTTAGTACCGAAGCACTGTTGCTGATTGTGACGATTTTCATCCTGGCGATCTTCATCGGCATCGAAGTGATCAGCAAGGTTCCCACTGTGCTGCATACGCCGTTGATGTCGGGCACGAACGCGATCCACGGTATCGTGTTGATGGCGGCCATGCTGGTGGCGGGCGTCGCCGTCGCCGGCAAAGGCTGGGGCCTGACGCTGGTCGGCTTCCTGGCCGTGATCCTGGGCACCATCAACGTGGTCGGCGGCTTCGTTGTGACCGACCGGATGCTCGAAATGTTCAAGGCGAAGACACCGCCGAAGGAAACGAAGAAATAAGATTATGCGGCGGGGAGCGGGCGGCGCCTCGACGGCGTTGCGCTGCGCACCCGCAGCTAGCGGTAGCAGAGAAGGATACTTGCTGTGATTCCCAGTGACAGCCCGATATTGCAAATTATCTATATCCTGGCCGCTGTCGCCATCATCATCGGCCTGAAGCGGTTGTCGTCGCCGGCCACGGCGCGCTCCGGCAACCAGATCGCCGCGGTGGGCGTCGGGATTGCGCTGCTGGTCACGTTGTTCAGCAGCGACATCCAGGATTATCTATGGATCATCATCGGCGTGCCCATCGGCACGGTAGTCGGCTACCTGGGCGCTAAGCGGGTGCCCATGACGGCGATGCCCCAGATGGTGGCCCTGTTCAACGGTATGGGCGGCGGCGCGGCAGCCCTGGTGTCGATCGGCGAATTTATGCACCGGCGCCAGCTTGGTGAGCCGGAGACTGCCGGCATTTTGCTGACCACGCTGCTCGGCCTCATCATCGGGTCGCTCTCGATCGCCGGTAGCATCATCGCCTTCGGCAAGCTGCAGGGCTGGATCTCAGCGCGGCCCGTGACTTACCCCGGCCAGAACATCGTCAACGGGGTGCTCGGCATCGGGATGGTGGCGCTGAGCATTTATATGCTGGCCCTCGATCCGACCAATGGCCTGGCCTTCGGTGTCATCGCCGTGATCGGTCTGATCCTCGGCGTGGCGATGGTCATGCCCATCGGCGGTGCGGATATGCCGGTGGTGATCTCGCTCTTGAACTCGTTCACGGGCCTCGCGGTTGCCATGACCGGTTTCGTGCTGGAGAACCCGCTGCTGATCATCGCCGGGACGCTGGTCGGCGCGTCCGGTACGATCCTGACCCAGTTGATGAGCAAGGCGATGAACCGCTCGCTCGCCAACGTGCTGTTCGGCGCGTTCGGCACCGGCGGCGGCCCGGCGGCGGCGGGGGCGAACGACGGCAAGGCAGGCGTGCCCCTGCGCGAAACCAGCATCGAGGATGCGGCGACGCTGCTGGCCTACTCGCATAACGTGATCATGGTGCCGGGTTACGGCCTCGCCGTCGCCCAGGCGCAGCAGGCGCTGCGCGACCTGGCCTCGGTGCTGGAAGAGCGCGGCGTCGAGGTGAAGTATGCCATCCACCCGGTGGCCGGGCGTATGCCGGGGCACATGAACGTGCTGCTGGCCGAGGCGAACGTGCCCTACACCCAGTTGCGCGAGATGGAGGAGATCAACCCCGAGTTCCCGCAGGCCGATGTGGCCCTCGTGGTCGGGGCCAACGACGTGACCAACCCCGCCGCGCGCACCAACCCCAGCAGCCCGATCTTCGGCATGCCGATCCTCAACGTGGACCAGGCGCGCAACGTGATCGTGATCAAGCGCGGGCGAGGCACCGGCTTTGCCGGCATCGAAAACGATCTGTTCGCCGATCCCAAGACGGTGATGTTGTTCGGCGACGCCAAATCGGAATTGTCCCAACTCGTCACCGCGACGAAGCAAGTCTAAGCGCGGGCGCCGCGTACTCATAGCGTATACCGGGCCGGGCAAGAGGCTTTCTTGCCCGGCCTTGCTATGGCAAAATCCAGCGACCCGGCGCCCCGGCAGGGCGGACACGCCGGTCCGCCCCTACGGTGGCCGGGCGTGGCATATAGCTTGCCTCAGTAGCGGGTGCGCTGCCCGGCCTGGGCGCGCTGGACATGCGTTCGCGTCGCTCGGCTAGTGAGGAGTCTGATGGGCAAGCATTTGCGCGGGGTGATCCTGGATGTGGACGGCACCCTGATCGACAGCAACGGCGAGCACGCCGAGGCGTGGGTCGAAGCCTTCCGGCAGCATGGCTACGAGGTGCCGTATGACAAGGCCCTGCACATGATCGGCATGGGCAGCGACAACCTGCTGCCCAAGGCGGTAGGTGTCCAGAAGGATACGCCGGAGGGGCGGGCGCTGAGCAAGGCTTCGGAGGACATTTTCAAGTCGCAATATCTGTCCCATGTCCACGCCTTCCCGCAGACCCGCGCCCTGTTGCTGCATATGCGCGACCAGGGTTTGCGCCTGGCCGTCGCCAGTTCGGCCAAGGCAGACCAACTCCACCAACTGCTCGAAATCGCCGGTGCCGCCGACCTGATCGAGACCAAAACCTCGTCCGGCGACGTGAAGCACTCCAAGCCCGACCCTGACATCGTCCACGCGGCGCTGACCCGGCTCGACCTGGCGCCCGACGAGGTGGTGATGATCGGCGACACGCCGTATGACATCGAGGCGGCGGGCAAGCTGGGTATCGGCACCATCGCCTTTCGCAGCGGCGGCTGGGATGACGCGGGCCTGGCCGGCGCCATCGCTATCTACGACGACCCCGCCGACCTGCTGGCCCACTACGCCGAGTCCCCGCTGGCCCCCGGCGCGCCGCCTCCGGCGCCCCCGCGATAGGGCCGGCGGGTTGGAAAGCCGTGCCTACCCGGCGCCGCGGCTTTATCCAGGCAAATGAGGTAAGTCGGCAAGGCGGGTTTGAAACCCGCCCCTACACCGGCAATAGGGCTGTCATCAGGCATATCGCTAGGGAAGCACGGCGGGTTTGAAACCCGCCCCTACACCGGCATCCTGGCCTTTATGGGCACCAGGGACCGCCCAATCATCCCTTCGTGGCCCCTCCTAATCCGTCATTCTGAGCGCAGCGAAGGGTCTCGTTTTGGACCCACACGAGACAAGACTCTTCGCTGCACGCGGAGTGACACCGGGCGGGGACGAGACTCTTCGCTGCGCTCAGAGTGACAAGCCCGCATAGCCCCGGCATTAGCCCTCTCATGATTGTTTTTGCCACTTGACTCATACGCCGGATCTGGATATAATTCAGAAGTTCGTACTATTTAGTTTATAGGATTATAAAACCATGGTAGATAATCTAACTGATGTGATCGACGAGATCCTGGACCTGGACAGCGTGGTCCAGCACCAGTTGCGGAATAGCTGGCCGGAGTCGTGGTTGCAGATCAACCTGCCCCTGGGGTCCACGCGGGCGCTGCTGGCGATTGATGGGCTGGGCGCGCATACGCCGGGGCGGGTCGCGGACGCGCTGGGCGTGAGCCGCACGACCGTGACCGGGCTGCTCGACCGGCTGGAAGGTGAAGGGCTCATCACCCGCACCATCGACCCGCACGACCGGCGCTGCTTCGTGCTGCACCTGACCGAGAAGGGCCAGACTCTGGTCGGCGAGATCAACGGGCGGCGGCGCGAGCATATCCGGCTGGCGCTGGCGCAAATGGACGGCGAATCGCTGGCCGCGTTGCGGCAAGGCATGGCGGCGCTCGCTGCGGCGATGAAGGCCGGCGAGCCCGTGCCGAGTAAATGACGGCAGCCTTCCGGCGTTCCGCGGCCCGGACGGAAGGATGCTTTAGACAATCGACGATTGGGTAGGAGATCGTGATGGCGGATACACGCCCGGTGGGGTCGAACTATAAATGGGTCGCCCTCTCCAATACCACGCTTGGCGTGCTGATGGCGGCGATGAACAGCAGCATTGTGCTGATCTCGCTGCCGGCAATTTTTCGCGGGTTGAATGTGAACCCCCTGGACCCCGCCGAAAGCGGGTATTTGCTCTGGATGATGCTCGGCTACATGGTGATCACGGCGACCTTGCTGGTGACGCTGGGCCGGTTGTCCGATATGTGGGGCCGGGTGCGGCTGTATAATCTCGGCTTTGTGATTTTCACCGTGGGATCGATCATGCTGTTCCTGACGCCGTCGAGCGGCAACGCCGGGGCGGTCGAAATGATCCTCTCGCGGCTGGTGCAAGGGGTCGGCGGCGGCTTCCTGATGGCGAACAGCGCCGCGATCCTGACCGACGCCTTCCCGCCCAACGAGCGCGGCATGGCGCTCGGCCTGAACATGGTGGCGACGCTGGCGGGCAGCCTGGTCGGCCTGATCGTCGGCGGAATGATGTCCACCGTCTGGTGGCGGGCCATCTTCCTGGTCAGTGTGCCCATCGGCATCTTCGGCACGGTGTGGGCCTATAAGATGCTGCGCGAGCAGGGCGCTACCCGCGCCGCGCGCAAGATCGACGTGCTGGGCAACCTCTGCCTGGGTGGCGGGTTGACCATCTTCCTGGTCGCCATTACCTACGGCATCATGCCCTACGGCGGGTCGAATACCGGCTGGGGCAACCCGCTGGTGATCGCCGGGCTGGCGATCGGGCTGGCGCTGCTGGCGGCGTTCGTGGTGGTCGAGAACCGGGTCAGCGAGCCGCTGTTCAACATGCACCTGTTCGGCATCCGGTCGTTCGCGATGGGCTGCGCGGCGCAATTGTTGAGCGCGCTGGCCTACGGCGGATTCCAGTTCGCGCTGATCGTCTGGCTGCAAGGCGTGTGGCTGCCGCTGCACGGCTACGCCTTCGAGGATACGCCGTTCTGGTCGGCCATCTATATCCTGCCGCTGTTGTTCGGTTTCATGATCTTCGGGCTAACCGGGGGCTGGCTCTCGGACCGGCTGGGTGCGCGGGGCCTGAGCGCGGGCGGCATGGTGGCGCTGGCCGTGGGCTTCGGGCTGATGACACTGTTCCCGGTGGACTTCGCCTACCTGCCCTTCGCGCTGGTGCTGTTCCTCATCGGCGGGGCCTTCGGCATCTTCACGGCGCCGAACACAGCGGCGATCATGAACGCGCTGCCGCCCGACTATCGCGGCGTCGGATCGGGTATGCGCTCGACTTTCCAGAACGCGGGCAGTCCGCTCAGCCTGGCCGTGTTCTTCAGCGCCATCGTGGTGGTGCTGGGCAGCCGGCTGCCGGCGGCGATCCAGGGCGGGTTGCAGGCGAACGGCGTCCCGGCGGCGGCGGCCAGCGCGGCAGGCCATATCCCGCCCACCGGCGCGCTCTTCGCGGCCTTCCTGGGCTACAACCCCATGGAGACGTTACTGCCGCCGAAGGTGATCGGGGCGCTGGCGCCCGCCGCACGGGACACGATTCTGGGCACACACTTTTTCCCCAGCCTGATCGGACTGCCGTTCGTGGACGCGCTGCACACGGTGTTCTGGGGCGCGGCGGTGCTGGCGCTGATCGCGGCGGGCTGCTGCGTGCTGCGGGGCCGGCGGTTCGTCTACGACGAGATTGCGGTGCCTGCGGCGCCCGTGGAGCCGGTGGCCGCGCTGCCCGAAGCGCTGGTGGCTTCGGCGCGGCGGTAAACTCAGACCACCCAAAGGCCCGGATCGGCGTTCGCACGCTGGTCCGGGCCTTTTTGTGTGGGCCGGGTTAGAGTGTGATCATTGCTGAGTTCCCGGTCGCAGTGATAGTAAGTTTGCTCAGCGCATCTATTCCCGCCGCCAGCCCGCCATAAGTAACTCGTAACGGATCTAGCTTGAGCAGGCGACCGAGACTGAGCGTTCGCTGTTCGCCAAGCTGTTCGTTTAGTACCGCCGCGCGCAGCAAATAGAACTCCCACTGGTCCAGGTTCAAAGGATCGAGCGTGGCCTTGTCCTTGTGCTTCAACACACAGAACACGTAGATGTCCGCATGTCGCTGAGGGTTGGGCGCAAGCACATTGGTGGACGCATCCCAGCCTCGCGCTGGGCGGATATTGAAGGTAATGGCCGAGAGTTTGTCGTGATGCCAGGATTGTAAGTAGCCCGCTGCCTTGACCTCGATACGGGTGCCACTCGGCGTTCGCAGATCGTAGGCATCCCATTCGATGCGTAGCCGATCAGTCAGCCCAAGCGCATGCGCCACGATGTACTCAGCCAGCACCCCACGCGTGGTGTTGCTGACAAGGTCCGACATGGACCAGCTCCAGAAATTGACGAGTAGAGAATCCATCGGCGTGCCGTTCAGATGGAACGGCTCGTCACCGGTTTTGCGTGTAACCTCCAGTTGCGGAAAGCCATTGGTATTTATTTCTGTTTCCACGTGTGGTTTAACTCCAAGATTAGAATCTTGTCATGCACCGTGTTCCGCAATCCGGTCCAGCGCGGATGTACCCGAGATCCTAGTGAGGCTGCGCTAAACAGCTTGTGTAAGGATTATATCACAAAACTCAGGACACGAGTTTATAAGAAAAGGCCCGGATCAGACATTACTGATCCGGGCCTGTTTCTGTGGCGAGGCGGGCCGGTTGGAAACCGGCCCCTACACCGCGGCGGGGGCTATGAGGCGGCGCGGCCCGCGGGGGCGAAGGCCAGGGCCGGTTGCGGCGGCGGCGCAGGCGCTTCGTCCAGGGTGGCGCCGGTGAACTGGCTGTTGTAGAGGTCGGCGTAGAAGCCGCCCGCCGCCAGCAGTTCGGCGTGGGTGCCCTGCTCGATGATGTCGCCGTGGTTCATCACCAGGATCAGGCCCGCGTCGCGGATGGTCGAGAGCCGGTGGGCGATGACGAAGCTGGTGCGGCCCTGCATCAGCGTCTCCATGGCGCGCTGGATCAGCACCTCGGTGCGCGTGTCGACGCTGCTGGTCGCCTCATCCAGGATCAGGATGGCCGGGTCGGCCAGGATGGCGCGGGCGATGGTCAGCAACTGCCGCTGGCCCTGCGAGATGTTCGACGCTTCCTCGTTCAGGATCGTGTCGTAGCCGTCGGGCAGCGTGCGGATGAAGTGGTCGGCGTGGGCTGCCGTGGCGGCCTGCACGATCTCCTCCTCGGTGGCGCCCAGGCGCCCGTAGGCGATGTTGTCGCGGATGGTGCCGTTGAACAGCCACGTGTCTTGCAGCACCATGCCGAAGATGTTGCGCAGGTTGCCGCGCTGCATCGTGCGGATGTCCGTACCGTCCACGGTGATGCTGCCGCTGTCCACGTCGTAGAAGCGCATCAGCAGGTTGACCAGCGTGGTTTTGCCCGCGCCGGTCGGGCCGACGATGGCGATGGTCTGGCCGGGATGCACATCGATGTTCAGGTTCTTGAGCACCGGCGTATCGGGCAGGTAGCCGAACTTGACATGATCGAAGCGCACGGCGCCCTGCGGGTCGGCGATGACCGCCGCCGGAACCGCATCGGGGCTTTCCTCGGACTCGTCCAGCAACTCGAAGACGCGCTCGGCGGAGGCCACGGCTAGTTGCACCACGTTGGCGAGGCTCGCCATCTGGGTGATGGGCCAGGTGAACTGCTGCGAATACTGGATGAACGCCTGCACGTCGCCGATGGCGATGCGGCCCTGGGTGACGAAGATGCCGCCGATCACGCTGATGAAGACGTAGCCGATGTTGCCGACGAAGCCCAGCAGCGGCATGATCAGGCCGGAGATGAACTGCGCTTTCCAGCCGGCATCGTAGAGGCGCGTGTTGATGGCGTTGAAGCGCACGATCGACTCTTCCTCGCGCCCGAACGCCTTGACGATCTTATGCCCGCCGTACATCTCCTCGACATGGCCGTTCAGTTCACCGAGGGCGCGCTGCTGGGCGATGAACAGGCGCTGCGACCGCTTCGCCACGGTCGCAGCAATCGCCATGGACACCGGCAGGACGACCAGGGCGATCAGCGTCAGCCAGGGGCTGATGGTCAGCATCATGATGATGATACCGACGATGGAGACCACCGAGGTCAGGATCTGCGTGGCGCTCTGCTGCAACGTGTTGGCGATGTTATCGACGTCGTTGGTAACGCGGCTCAGGATCTCGCCGTGCGTGCGCCCGTCGTAGAACTTGAGCGGCAGGCGTGTGAGCTTCTGGTCCACGTCCTGGCGCAGATCGTACACGGTGCGCTGGGCGACGCCGGCCATGATATATTGTTGCAGATAGCTGAACGCCGAACTGATCACGTACAGCCCGGCCAGGATCATGAGGATCTGGCCGATATAGTTGAAGTCGATGCTGGCGCCGGGCACGCCCTGGTACTTGGCGATCAGCCCCTCAAAGAGCTTGGTGGTCGCCTGGCCCAGGATCTTGGGGCCCAGGATGCTGAACACCTGGCTGAGGATCGCCATGAGCAGCACCGCGCCCAGGGCGGTGCGGTGCGGGCGCAGATAGCCGATCAGGCGCCGGGCGCTGCCCTTGAAGTCCTTCGCTTTTTCGACGGGCATGCCCATGCCGCCGAAGGGGCCACCCATCGGGCCGCCCCGGCGGCCGCTCGCGGCGCCCGGCCCCGCCGGTCCGGTGGGGCGCCCAGGGGCGCTACCGTTGCCGTTACGCTGTGCTGCGGTCATGCTACCAACTCCTCCTCAGACAACTGCGAGGCCACGATTTCGCGGTAAACCTCGCTGGTTTGTAACAGTTCTTTGTGCGTGCCCTGGCCGGCGATGCTGCCCTCGTCCAGCACCAGGATGCGGTCGGCGTCCATGATGGTGGTGACGCGCTGGCCGACGATGATGACCGTGGCCTGGGTGGTCTCGCGTCGCAACGCGCGGCGCAGGCGGGCGTCGGTCTTAAAGTCGAGCGCCGAGAAGCTATCGTCGAAGATGTAGACCTCGGGCCGGCGCACCAGGGCGCGGGCGATCGACAGGCGCTGCTTTTGCCCGCCGGACAGGTTGGCGCCGGCCTGGGCGATCAACGAGTCGAAGCCTTCGGGCATCGCGGTCACGAAGTCGAGCGCCTGGGCGATGGTGGCCGCGTCGCGCACCTCGTCGTCGGTCGCGTCCTCTTTGCCGTAGCGGACATTCTCGGCCACGGTGCCGGTGAAGAGCACGGCCTGCTGGGGCACGAAGCCGATTTTGGCGCGCAGCGTCTCCTGGTCCATCTCGCGCACGTCCACGCCGTCCACCAGGATATTGCCGCTGTCTATATCGTAGAAGCGCGGGATCAGGTTGACCAGCGTCGATTTGCCCGCGCCCGTGCCGCCGATGATGGCGACGACTTCGCCGGGCCGCGCGGTGAACGAGATGTCGCAGAGCGCGGGTTGCTCGGCGCCGGGATAGCTGAAGGTGACGTTGCGGAACTCGACCAGCCCATGCTCGCCGGTCGGGGTTTGCGCCTGGGCCGGGTCGGTAATGTCGGGCTGCATGTTCAGCACTTCGTTGATGCGTACCGAGGACGCCTGGGCGCGGGGCACCATGATGAACAGCATCGACACCATGAGCAGCGACCACATGATCTGCATGGCGTACTGCAAGAAGGCGATCAGGTCGCCCACCTGCATGCCGCCGCTGTCGATGCGGATGCCGCCGAACCAGATGATGGCAATCGTGGTGAAGTTCATCACCAGCAACAAGATCGGGAACAGCAGCGCCATGGTGCGGTTGACCTTGATCGCGGTGGCGGTCAGGTCGGCGTTGGCCGCGGTGAAGCGTTGCTTCTCATATTCCGAGCGGTTGAAGGCGCGGATGACGCGGATGCCGGTCAGGTTCTCGCGCAGCACCAGGTTGAGCTTGTCGATCTTTTTCTGCATGGCGCGGAACAGCGGCACGGCGCGCAGGGCGATCAGGGTAATAGTGAGGGCCAGGATCGGCACGGCGACGACGAAGATCAGCGACAGGGTGGCGTCCTTGGAGACGGCCATGATCACGCCGCCGATCATCATGATCGGGGCGGTGATCATCATGACCATGATGATCTGCCACACCTGCTGGACCTGGTTGATGTCGTTAGTGGTGCGCGTGATCAGCGTGGCCGTGCCCAGCTTGTCGAACTCGTGCAGCGAGAAGCGCGAGACCTGGGCGAAGACCGCCGTGCGCAGGTGCCGCCCCAGGCCGGTGGAGACCCGCGCGGCCAGCAACGTGGCGAGAATTGCGCAGATGGTTCCTAGCCCGGCGATTAGCAGCATCAACATGCCGATACGCCAGATGTAATCGATGTCGCCCTTGACGATGCCGGTATCGACGATGTCGGACAGCAGCGTCGGCAGATAGAGCTGGGCCATCGACTGGCCGAATTGGAGCGCCAGCACTCCGGCGATCATCAGGGCGAAGGGCCGCAAAAACCGCGATAAACTGAACATACTTCCACACCTCCGTAAACCAAAAACCAGGTCCCTGTGGGCAACGCTTCCCGCGTGTGCCGAAAGCCGGCGCACACTGTTCGCTTTCGGCTCAGGGCTGAAGCCAATGATACAAGGCCAATATTAATTCTATGTAAACCGGATAGTTAGCAGGGCTATCTAATAGTATTAGCATACCACAATGCCGTCAATACGCCATAAGTCCCATATCGGGTCCGTCCAAACGGGCGGAATTGGTGGGCCGAGCGGGTCCGTCCCTACGGACTGGATGGGGAGGTGAGGCGGCAGGGCGGACACGTGGGTCCGCCCCTACGGCGCAGGGAACGCGATGTAGCCGGCCCGGATCCAGGTAGGGGCGGACCTCCATGTGTCCACGCCGGTGGGGCGCGTACCCCGCATCCGTCCGGCGCGACGATCCCCCAGCCAATGCGTCACCGCAGGACCGGGGGCGGTGAGGGAGGCCGGGCGGACACGCCGGTCCGTCCTATCGGCGGGGGCGCGTGGCAAATGCGGTAGTTTTCCGTTCTTGTAGAACAGGGTCCGGTTGGTGGGTGCTGGGCGCGGGATCCTGGACGGCTACGCGGCACGGATGGGCCGGCGGGGTGGGCGAGTGACGCGACGTGCGATTCCTTGACAAGCTTCGGCGTCTATGTTACCATTTTCACAATGGCCTGTTAACGAGTAGCGCGGCAATTTAGGGAAAGGATTCAACGGCGATCCGCACCCGTGCCTGCCGGGCACGCCCAAGGACGCAGCGGGGCACCTGATCCGCGGCATGTCCCGCGGGAGCATTGGCCTCATCCACCGCGTCGAGGGGAAAGAGGATCGTCTGTGTCGGATCTAAGCGCATTTCTCCCTATCCTGGTCCTCCTGGTGCTGGCGACCATCCTGGCCGTCGCGATCAGCGTGCTGGCGTTTCTCGCCGGGCCGAAACACCCCACCGCCGCCAAAAGCGCCCCCTATGAGTCGGGCATTGTGCCGCTGGAACCCGCGCCGCAACGCTTCCCGGTGAAGTTCCTGCGCGTGGCAATGCTGTTCCTGATTTTTGATATTGAAACGGTCGCCTTCTTCCCCTGGGCCGTGCTGCTGCGCCAGTTGCGCGTGTTCGGCCTGGTCGAGATGGCGACCTTCTTACTGATTCTGGGAATCGGGTTTGTGTACGTGTGGAAAAAAGGGGGCTTCCAGTGGGAATAGACCCGCAACACTTCCGCCTGGCTGTTGGCCCCGATGGGCAGCCGCTGCCGCCGCAGGGGGCCACCCTGGGGCCCGGCGGCATCATGCGCCCGCAGGCCGAGCCGGGCGTGGGGTCCATCCTGACGGTGCAGTTGAACAAGTTCGCCAACTGGGCCCGCTCGGGGTCGGTCTGGCCGGCCACGTTCGGGCTGGCCTGCTGCGCCATCGAGATGATGGCAACGGGCGGCTCGCGCTATGACCTGGCGCGCTTCGGCTCGGAGGTGTTTCGGGCGTCGCCCCGCCAGGCCGACCTGATGATCGTGGCGGGGCGGGTGTCGGTGAAGATGGCGCCGGTGTTGCGCCAGATCTACGACCAGATGCCCGATCCCAAGTGGGTGCTGGCGATGGGCGCCTGCGCCTCGTGCGGGGGCGTGTTCGACAATTACGCCATCATCCAGGGCGTGGATCGCGTCGTGCCGGTCGATATTTACGTGGCCGGCTGCCCGCCGACGCCGGAGGCTTTGCTGGAAGGGATCCGCGAGTTGCAGGCGCGCATCGCCCGCGGCGAACCGTCGCCGCCCGATCCGCAGCCGCGCGACCCGCGCCGGGCGTAAGCGGCCCGGCCGCATAACATTAGAGAAGAGACAGCCATCCATGTCTGACCAGATTCTGCCTAAAAGGCTATCCGGCGATGTGCCGCCCGTCGCGGTCGCCCCGCCGGAGGCCGATCACCCCGTGCTGGCGCGGCTGCGCGAGCGGTTCCCCGATGCCGTCACGGCCACGCACGCCTTCCGCGGCGAACCCACCGCCGTGATCCGCAAAGACGCCTTGCTCGCCGTGGCCGCCTGGCTGCGCGACGACCCGCTGGGCTTCCCCTGGCTCGAAGACCTGACCGCTGTGGACTGGCCGGACCGCGTGCCGCGCTTCGAGGTGGTCTACCAGTTGTTTTCGATGGAGCGCAAAGAGGGCCTGCGCCTGAAGGTGGGTGTGCTGGAGAGTGCGCCCGAGGTGTCCAGTCTGACGAGCCTCTGGCCGGGCGCCAACTGGTTCGAGCGCGAGGTCTATGACCTGTTCGGCATCCGCTTCAGCGGCCACCCCGACCTGCGGCGCATCATGATGCCCGACGACTGGCAAGGCAACCCGCTGCGCAAGGACTACCCGCTGCCCGGCCTGGAGCGGGGCACCGGCGCGGGCGTGGCGCCGCCCATCGACCACCGCTACGGCGTGCGGCCCGAATTGGGACCGGGCGCGGGCGGCGGCGCGGGCCAGGCCCCGCTGACCCGCGGGCCGGTGGGCGGCACCCGCCCGCGCGAAGTCGAGAAGGGGCCGCTGACATGAGCACGACGACGAACGACCCGGTGCAGCGCGCCGCCGGCATGGACGAGACGCCGCAGAGCGACATCACCACGATCAACATGGGGCCGCAGCACCCATCCACGCACGGCGTGTTGCGCCTGGTGCTCAAGCTGGAAGGCGAGAGCGTGCTGGAAGTGACGCCGGAGATCGGCTACCTGCACACCGGCATCGAGAAGACGGCGGAGTTCAAGACCTACCAGCAGGCGCTGACGCTGACTGACCGCATGGACTATCTGGCGCCGCTGTCGAACAACCTGGGCTACTCGCTGGCCGTGGAAAAGCTGCTCGACATCCGCGTGCCGCCGCGGGCCGAGGTGGCCCGCGTGCTGCTGGTCGAGTTGCAGCGCATCGCCTCGCACCTGGTGTGGCTGGGCAGTAGCGCCATCGACCTGGGCGCGCTGAGCGTCTTCCTATACGCTTTCCAGGACCGCGAGCAGATCCTCGATATTTTCGAGCTGGCTTCCGGGGTGCGCATGATGACCAGCTACATCATGCCGGGCGGGCTGACCGCCGACCTGCCGCCGGGCTTCGAGGATAAGGTGCGCGCCTTTATCGACTATTTCCCGAAGCGGCTGGCCGAGTATCACAACCTGCTGTCGGGCAACGAGATCTGGCTGGAGCGCACGCGGGCGCTGTGCTACCTGGACGCCGCGATGGCGCGGCAGTACAGCATCACCGGCCCGGCCCTGCGCGCGGCGGGGGTCAATTGGGACCTGCGGCGCGACATGCCATATTCCGGCTACGAGACCTATGACTTCGCCGTGCCGGTGGCACAGGAGGGCGACGTGTACGCCCGCTACAGCGTGCGCATGCGCGAGATGGCCGAGAGCCTGAAGATCGTGACCCAGGCGCTGGACCGGCTGCCCGCCGGGCGCTGGCAGGTGGACGACCCGAAGATCGTGCCCCCGCCCAAGTACGAGATCGCCGCCAGCATGGAGGCGCTGATCCACCACTTCAAGCTCTACACCGCCGGGTTCCGCCCGCCGGTGGGCGAGGTGTACCAGCGCATCGAGTCGCCGCGCGGCGAACTGGGCTTCTATATTGTGAGCGATGGCGGGGCGCGGCCCTACCGCATGCGCGTGCGCGGGCCGTCGTTCGCCAACGTGCAGGTGTTGTCGGTCATGCTGCAGGGCGGCCTGCTGGCCGACGTGGTGGCGGGCATCGCCAGCATGGACTTTATTCTAGGCGAGGTGGACCGATGAGCGAGACGCGCCCGCCGCAGGGGCCGCCGATCCCGGCGGGCCTGGGCGGACCGGGGAATGTGGAGGCGTATCCCGACTCCGACAACCGCGGGATCGATCTTGTCGGTGTAGGCGCGGGCGCCGATGCGCGGCCCGACGCGAGCCAGTACGACGCCGCGACGATCCTGGCGCCGGAGACGGTAGCGGCGATCCGCGAGGTGATGGCGCGCTACCCGGTGGCCCGCTCGGCGGTCATGCCCGCGCTCTACCTGGCCCAGGCGCAGATCGGCTGGCTGCCGCCCGCCGCGCTGGCCGCCGTGGGCGCGGTCATCGGCATCCCGGCGGCGGACGTGGAGGAGACGGCGTCCTTCTACAACATGTACTACCGGCAGCCGGTGGGCCGCAAGATCGTCAAGGTCTGCACGAGCATTTCGTGCTTCCTGTGCGGCGCAGACGAGGTGATGGCCCGCTTCGAGCGCGAACTGGGCATCCGCGTGGGCGAGACGACGCCCGATGGCGCGGTGACGCTGCTGCGCGGCGAGTGCCTGGCCGATTGCCACCATGCGCCCGCCGGGCAACTGAACGACGAATATCTGGGGCGGTTGACGCCCGACGTGGTGGATCGCGTCCTGGAAGAGGTACGGAGCGACGATGGAACCCTTTGAGCCGGTGATTTTGCGCAACCAGGTGGTGCCCAATATCCGCGACATCGACGTGTATATCGCCGACGGCGGCTATGAGGGCCTGCGCGCGGCGTTGCAGATGCAGCCCGCCGCGGTGATCGAGACGGTCAAGAAGTCGGGCCTGCGCGGGCGCGGCGGGGCCGGGTTCCCCACGGGCATGAAGTGGGGCTTCCTGCCGCCCGACAGCCCCAAGCCACGCTACCTCTGCGTGAACGCCGACGAGAGCGAGCCGGGCACCTGCCACGACCACGAGTTGATCGAGCAGAACCCGCACCAGGCCATCGAGGGCATCATCATCACAGCCTACGCCACGAAAGCGGTCCGCGCCTTCATCTACATCCGCGGCGAGTTCTATCGCGGCGCGCTGATCCTGGAGCAAGCGATCGCGGAGGCGCGGCAGCGCGGCTTCCTGGGCGAGAACATCCTGGGCAGCGGCTACAGCCTCGACATCGTGGTCCACCGGGGCGCGGGCGCCTATATTTGCGGCGAAGAGACGGCGCTGCTGTCGTCGCTGGAGGGCTACAAGGGCTTCCCGCGCAACAAGCCGCCGTTCCCGGCCGTGGCCGGGCTCTACGCCAGCCCGACCGTGATCAACAATATCGGCACGCTGGCCCATGTGCCGCCGATCCTGCGGCACGGCGCGGAATGGTTCGCGCAGTGGACCTCGGCCCGCACGACCGGCCCGCTGGTGGTCTCGGTCAGCGGCCACGTCGTGCGGCCCGGCAACTACGAGGTGCCCATCGGCATCACCATGCGCGACCTGATCTACGATGTGGCGGGCGGGATTCGCGACGGCAACCGGCTCAAGGCAATCGTGCCGGGCGGGTCGTCGGCGGCCATGATCGGGCCGGACAAGCTCGACACGCCGGTGGAGTTCGACGCCCTGGCCGCCGCGGGCACCATGCTCGGCTCGGCGGGCGTGATCGTGATGGACGAGACGACCTGTATCGTGGCCGCGACGCTGCGCATGGCCGAGTTCTACAAGGAAGAGTCGTGCGGCAAGTGTACGCCCTGCCGCGAGGGCACCGGCTGGATGGTCGACATCCTGCGCCGGCTGGAAGCCGGCACCGGGCGCATGCAGGACGTGACGCTGCTGACCAGCGTGGCGAACAACATCGCGGGTAAGTCGTTCTGCCTGCTCGGCGATGCGTCGGCGGCGCCGGTGGTGAGCAGCGTCAAGCTGTTCCGCGAGGAGTACGAAGCGCACGTGCGTGCCCAGGGCTGCCCGTTGCGCAGCGACTGGATCCGCGCCGGCCTCAACATGATGCCGGACCGCGTCCTCGCGCGCACGTGAGCGAGGTAGCAGACCGTGCTTGTCATGCTGAACGCAGTGAAGCATCTCGTCTCCGTTCCAACGAGACGAGACTCTTCGCTTCGCTCAGAGTGACAAGACATGTTTGATGCGCTGCTGAGTAACGTACCGAGTATACGATTGAGTGATGACTGGGGTCGCGGTTACTGACCACTGACCACTGCTCGCGCAGCGGTGCCGCAGGCACATCGCGCAGCGGTGCGTAGCACATCACGGACCACTGATAGCTGACGGCTGAGGGCTATACATGGCAAACCTGGTAAAAGTGACAATCGACGGGCGGGAACTGGAGGTGCCGCAGGGGACGCTGATCTGGGAGGCGGCCCGGCAGGCCGGGATCCCGATCCCGATCTACTGCTACCATCCCAAGATGAAGCCGCTGGGCGCGTGCCGCATCTGCCTGGTGCAGGTCGAGAAGATGCCGCGGTTGCAAACCGCCTGCACCACGGCGGTGACGGACGGCATGGTCGTGCACACGCAAAACGAGACCGTGACCGAGGCGCGCGCCGGGATCATGGAGTTCCTGCTGATCAACCACCCGCTGGACTGCCCGATCTGCGACCGGGGCGGCGAGTGCGACTTGCAGGATTTCGCCGTAGCCTACGGGCGCGGGCACAGCCGCTTCATCGAGGAGAAGCGCCACCAGGCCAAGGCCGTGGACCTGGGACCACACGTTGTGCTCGACCGCGAACGCTGCATCCTCTGCCAGCGCTGCGTGCGCTTCTGCTCCGAGGTGGCCGAGGAGCCGGGCCTGATCCTGGAGGACCGCGGCGGCCATATGCAGGTTGCCACCTTTCACGACCAGCCGTTCGACTCGCAGTTCTCCGGCAACACCATCGAGATCTGCCCGGTGGGCGCGCTGACCAGCAAGGACTACCGCTTCCGCGCCCGACCCTGGGAATTGCAGGCCGTGCCCTCCGTCTGCCCGCACTGCCCGGTGGGCTGCAACCTGCGCGTGGACGTGCGCATGGGCCGCGAGGTGGTGCGCTTCCGCTCGCGGGCCAACGAGACCATCGACGACGGCTGGCTGTGCGACCGGGGCCGCTACGGGCACGAGTTCATCCACAGCCCCGAGCGGCTGACCACGCCGCTGATCCGCCGCAACGGCACGCTGGAGCCGGCGTCGTGGGACGAGGCACTGGACGCGGTGGCGGCGGGCTTGCAGGCGGCGTACAAGGCGGGCGGCGGCGACGCGGTCGGCGCCATCGGCTCGTCGCACACGACGAACGAGGAGGCATTCGCCTTCCAGAAGCTGATCCGCGCTGCGTTCCAGACCAACAACATCGACCACCGCCACGGCTTCCACGTGGTGCCGCCGGTCGAGGGTATCTCGGACCTGGAGAACGCCGCCTTCATGGACCTGGGCGGCGCCGACGACGTGATCCTGATCGGGGCCGACCCGGCGCAGCGCCAACCGGTGCTGGACCTGCTGATCAAGAAGGCGCGCCGCCACGGCTGCCGCGTGACGGTGATCAATGCCCAGCCGACGAGCCTGGACGATATCGCCGAGGGGCGGCTGGCCTACGCGCCGGGCACCCTCGCCCGCACACTGGACGCGCTCTCCTGGACCATCGACCGCGTGGACCGGGCGTTCGACGCGGGCCTGCCGCCGCGCGATGTGACCGAACCCACCGCCGATTTCACGGCGCGCACCGGCATCGCCCAGGAGACGCTCGAAGAAGTGGGCGAGATCCTGGCGGGCGCCGGACGGACGGTTGTGTTCTACGACGAACTGGCCCTGGACGCGCCGGAGGCCGCCGCCGACGTGGTGGCCGCGCTGCGGCGGCTGGCGCAGACGTTGCAGCACCCCGGCTGGCCGCCCACGGCGGTGGGGCCGCTGGTGCGCGACAACAACTCGCTGGGCGCGCGCGACATGGGCCTGCTGCCCGAGTATTTGCCGGGCTACCAGCATGTGACCGACGGCAAGCTGCGCAGCGGGCTGGAGCGCCGCTGGGGCACCTTCCTTTGCGCGCAGGCGGGCCTGAATTATCACCAGATGCTGGGCCAGGCGCCCGCGCCGCACGGCGTGAAGGCGCTCTATATCTTCGGCAGCAACCCGCTGCGCCATGACCCGAATGTGCGCGCCCTGCTGGAAAAGCTCGATTTCCTGGTGGTGCAAGACCTCTTCCTGACCGAGACGGCGCAATTGGCCCACGTGGTGCTGCCGGGCGTGTCGTTCGCGGAGAAGGGCGGCACGGTGACGAACACCGAGCGCTGCGTGCAGCGCCAGCGCCCGGCCATCCCGCCGCTGCAGGGCACGCGCACCGACCTCGCCGTGCTCGTCGCGCTGGCCGGGCGGTTAGGTGTGCGCTTCGACGAGACGACGTATGAGGGCGTTTTCGCCGAGATCGCGGCGACGGTGCCGCTCTATCGCGGGCTGACCCTGGAGGCCGTGGGCTGGCAGGGCGCGCGCCGCCCGCTGGTGGCGCCGGTGGTCACGAGTAGCGAGCCGCAGGCGGCGGAGGATGCCGCCACGGTCGGGGGCATCGTGCGATGACGTTCGACCTCGGCGAGGCGCTTATCAAGAGCGTGATCATCATCGGCTTCCTGCTGACCGGGTTCGCCTACATGACGCTGTTCGAGCGGCGGGCGGTGGCCCGCTTGCAGGGGCGCCTGGGGCCGAACCGCGTCGGCCCGGCGGGGCTGTTCCAGCCGATTGCCGACGGGGTCAAGCTGGTGCTGAAGGAGCAACTGACGCCGCGCGACGCCGTGCTGCCGCTCTACTGGATCGCGCCGGCCATCTCCGGCGTGGTCGCCTTCCTCAGCTTCGCCGTGATCCCGGTCGGCCCGGCGTTCGAGGTGGGGGGCCGCACGATCCAGCCCTGGCTGGCCGACGTGAGCATCGGCATCCTGTATATCCTGGCGATCACGTCGCTGGGCATCTACGGCATCGTGCTGGGCGGCTGGGCGTCGGGCAACAAGTACTCGCTGATCGGGGCGATCCGCTCGTCGGCGCAGATGATCTCGTATGAGTTGAGCCTGGGCCTGTCGGTGTTGGGTGTAGTCATGCTGGCCGGGACGCTGAGCCTGACGCAGATCGTGGACGCGCAGAAGCAGGTCTGGTTCCTGATCCCGCAATTCCTGGGCGCCATCGTCTATTTCATCGCCGGGGTGGCCGAGACCAACCGCGCCCCGTTCGACCTGCCCGAAGCCGAGCAGGAACTGGTGGCCGGGTATCATACCGAGTACAGTGGCCTGCGCTTCACGCTTTATTTCATGGCCGAGTACATCAACATGATCACCGTGTCGGCCATCGCCACGACGCTGTTTTTGGGCGGGTGGTGGGGGCCGTTCGCGCCGGGGCCGTGGTGGTTCCTGATCAAAGTCGCGGCGCTGTTGTTCGTCTATATCTGGCTGCGGGCCACGCTGCCGCGCCTGCGCTACGACCAACTGATGCGCTTCGGTTGGCTGGTGTTGCTGCCGCTGGCGGTGCTGAACGTCGTCGTGACCGCGGTGGCCGTGGTCTTCTGGGGGTAACGTATGGCGGCAATCATCGACATCGTCAAAGGGTTGGGCATCACCTTCGGCCACATGCTGAAGAAGCCCGATACGGTTTCGTATCCGGAGGAGCGCCGGACCAAGCCCCCGCGCACGCGGGGCCGCCATGTGCTGCACCGCTACGAGGACGGCAAGGAGCGCTGCATCGGCTGTATGCTCTGCTCGGCGGCGTGCCCGGCCAACGCCATCTACATCGAGGCGGAGGAGAACGACCCGGCCCACCCGGTGTCGCCCGGCGAACGCTACGCGAAGGTCTACGAGATCGACATGCTGCGCTGCATTTTCTGCGGGATGTGCGAGCAGGCCTGCCCGACCGGCGCCGTGACGCTGGAGCAGCAGACGGAACTCGCGTCGAAAACGCGCCTGGGCATGGTCTACAGCAAGGAGATGTTGCTGGAGCCGCTGGGCGAATCTACGCGCGGCTCGATCCTGGCCTGGGCCGCGCCCGCGCCCAAACCGGCGACCGCGCTGGCCGAAGATCTGGTGCTGCCGGAGAACCGGGGCGCCTTCGACGGCACGGTGGCGACGGCGGCGGCGGTGGGCCAAGCCAACCTGCCCGCCACGGCGGGGACGGAGCACCCATGATCGAGCAGGGGGCGTTGCTGCTGCTGGCCGCCGTGGTTGTCGGGTCGGCGCTGGGCGTGGTGCTGGCGCGAAGCGCGATCTATAGCGCACTGTTCCTGATCGTCAACCTGTTCGGGCTGGCGATCTGCTTCCTGTTGATCCATGCCATCTTCCTGGCCGCCGCGCAGGTGCTGATCTACGCGGGCGCCATCGTGGTGCTGTTCCTGTTCGCCATCACGCTGCTGAACCCCGGCGGCGAGCAGATCGCGCAGGATCCGCACCGCCGGCAGCGCGGGTTGGCGATTGGCCTGGGAGCGATTCTGGGCGCCATGCTGATCTTCCTGCTAGCCCGGTCGATCAGCCCGCTGGTGGCGAGCCTGCCGGGCGGGGTCCCTGCGAGCCATGACAACGGCAGCGTGACAGGCTTCGGCACGGCGCTGTTCGCGCAGTTCGTCTACCCGTTCGAGTTGACCTCGTTTATCCTGCTGGTGGCCTTGCTCGGCGCAGTGGTGATCTCGCGCCGTGACCTGGGCGCCGATGTGGGGCGCCGCCGCTTGCCCGCCGCCGGAAGCGCGCCGGCCAAGGAAGGGGAACAGTCCTGATGATCGGCGACCCGGCTTTCTGGGTGATCCTGAGCGCGCTGCTGTTCACCATCGGCGCGATTGGCGTGGTGCTGCGGCGCAACCCGCTGGTGATGTTCATGTCGATTGAGTTGATGCTGAACGGCGTGAACCTGGCCTTCTTGAGCTTTTCGTCGCTCTGGAACAACGGGGACGGGCAGATTTTCACCTTCCTGGTGATGACGGTGGCCGCCGCGGAGGCCGTGGTCGGCCTGGGCATCATCATCGCGCTGTTTCGCCCGCGCGCCCGCGTGGACATCGACGATATCGACGAGTTGCGAGGTTAGAGAGCATTGGTTTCGCTGATTAGCTGGGTGCCGCTGCTGCCCCTGGTCGGGTTCCTGATGCTGGGGCTGCTGCCCATGGCGCGGACCTGGTCGCGGGGGCTGATCGCCGGGATCGCTTCGACGGCGGTGGGCGGCGCGTTTGTCGCCGCGGTGCTCACGGCGGTGGGGTTGGGCGGCCAGGCCGCCGCGCGCAGCGTACTCTATACGTGGTCGCCGCTGGGCAGCGGGCCGGCTTCCGTCGAGATCGCCTTCCGCGCCGACCGGCTGTCGCTGGTCATGCTACTGGTGGTCACGGGCGTGTCGTTCCTGATCCACGTCTACTCGGCGGGCTACATGGCCGGCGACCCCGGCTTCCGGCGCTACTTCGCCTACCTCAACCTGTTCGTCTTCGCCATGTGCCTGCTGGTGGCCGCCGACAACTACCTGCTGCTGCTGATCGGCTGGGCCAACGTGGGCCTCGCCTCGTTCCTGCTGATCGGGTTCTGGTTCACCAAACCCGCGGCGGTGCTGGCGGCGCGCAAAGCGCTGGTGGTCAACGTGCTGGGCGACGCGGCGATCATGCTGGCGATTTTCGTGATGTTCACGCGCTTCGGTTCGGTCGCCTTCGACGCGGTGCTGACCTCGCTGGCAAGCGCGCGGTTTTCCGACGCCGCACGGGGCGATTTTATCCTCATCGCCGCCTGCCTGTTCGTGGGCGCGGCGGCCAAGTCGGCGCAGGGGCCGCTCTACGTCTGGCTGCCTGACGCGATGGAAGGCCCGACGCCGGTGAGCGCCCTGATCCACGCCGCGACGATGGTCACGGCGGGCGTCTACCTGGTGGTGCGCTCGCAGCCGCTGTTCCTGCCGGCGGGCGGCGTGCCCGAAGCGGTGGCCTGGGTCGGGGCGATCACGGCGCTGTTCGCGGCGACGGTCGCCATCGTGCAGACCGACATCAAGCGCGTGCTGGCCTATTCGACGGTCAGCCAGTTGGGCTACATGTTCATGGCCGCGGGCCTGCACGCGGGCGGCGCGGCGATCTTCCACCTGATGACCCACGCTTTCTTCAAGGCGTGCCTGTTCCTGGCGGCGGGCCTGGTGATCCACGCCCTGGCCGGGGAGCAGGACATGTGGCGCATGGGCGGGCTGTGGGGTCGCCTGCGCTTCGCCGGGATCGCCTTCGGGATCGGAGCGCTGGCGATCAGCGGGGTGCCGCCGTTCGCCGGCTTCTTCAGCAAGGACGCGATTTTAGCGGCGACCTGGGACCAGGGCCAGTACGCGCTGTGGGCCATCGGCATCGTCACGGCGCTGCTGACGGCCTTCTACATGTTCCGGGCGGTGTTCCTGGTCTTCGGCGGGTCGCCCGCCGCGACGGGCACCGGCCACGACCCGGCGCACAGCGCCCCGGTGGGCCACGAACCGGCCCCGCATGGCCCCGACAACCCGCCGGTGATGGCCGGGCCGGTGGGCGTGCTGGCGCTGCTGTCGGTGGTGGGTGGCCTGGTCGCCATCCCCGGTGTCTGGGACCTGCTGGAGAACTACCTGCGCCCGGTGCTGGAGGAGGTGTCGCCCGGCACGCCCGCGGTGGTGCCCGAGTGGAACGTGCCGACGCTGATCGCGGCTGCCGGCGCGGCGGTGCTGGGCATCGGCGGGGCGTGGCTGGTCTACGGGCGGCAGCGCCCGGCCACCGACCCGCTGGAGCGGGCGGCTCCGGCGCTGTACAACCTGCTCAGCCGGCAGTACTACGTGGAGCGCGCGCTGGGCGCCGTGGTCGTGCGCCCACTGGAATGGCTGGCGGACGCCGTGCTGGACCGCGTGGATCGCGGGCTGTTCGAGGGCGGCGTGCACGGCCTCGCGGGCGGCATCGGCGCCGCCGGGCAGGGCCTGGGCCGCACGCAGACCGGCGCGTTGCGGAATTATGCACTGGTGATTTTGCTGGGGATGGTGGGCCTGCTGGGCTATTTGCTGGCCTTCGGCAATTTGCATTTCTAGTGCCGGTTGCGGGCACCGGGCGCGATTGATCGCGCCGCTACGGAGAGGCGACGACGGGCGCGATCAATCGCGCCGCTACGATTAGAAGCTGTAATTAGGCGCGGGGGGTTATGGTCGAGACGATTTTTGGCATACCAGCGCTTGGGTACCTGTCGCTGGTGCTGTGGCTGCCGCTGATCGGAGCGGTGGGGCTGGCGCTGGTGCGCGAACGGGCGGCGCGAGGCGTTGCGCTGGTGGTGGCGCTGGCGGAGTCGGTGCTGGCCGCGCTGCTGTTGCTGGGGCCGGGCGCCGTGGGCGGGAGCATGGACTGGCTGCCCGCGTTCGGGCTGCGCTATGCCTTGCAGACCGATGCCCTGGCGTTGCCGTTTGTCTTGCTGGCGGCGGGGCTGCTGGTCGTGGCCGTGGCCGCGCCCCCGTCATGGCGCGCCGCGCTGGGCGAGCGCAATCCGGGGCCGGTGCGCGGCTATTACGCGGCGCTGCTGGCGCTGACCACCGGCATGCTGGGCGTGTTCCTGGCGGGCAGCGTGTTCCTGTTCTACATCTTCTGGGAATTGATGTTGCTGCCCGCGTACTACCTGCTGGCCCGCTTCGCCCGCGTGGACGGCCCGCGCATCGCCCTGCGCTTCGTGCTCTACACCCTGGCCGGGGGCTTGCTGATGCTGGTCGGGCTGCTGGGCATGGGCGCGGCGGCGGACGCGTACGGCGCGGGCTTCAACCCCGACGCGCTGCTCGGCAGCCTGGGCGGGCAGATCGACGGCGATACGCAGTTCTGGCTGTTCGCGGCGATCCTGGCCGGGGTGGCGGTGAAGATCCCGCTGGTGCCGTTCCACTCCTGGCAGCCCGAATCGTATGCCGAGGCGCCCGCGCCGGTGGCGGTGATCCTGGCCGGGGTGATGGCGAAGACGGCGATTTACGTGCTGATCCGCTTCGGCGTGCTGGTGTTTCCGGCAGGCGCGCTGGCCTGGCAGCCGGTTGTGGCGACGCTGGCGGTGATCGGCATCGTTTACGGGGCGCTGGCCGCGCTGGCGGCGCGCGAGTTCCCGCGCGTGGTGGCCTACGTCAGCCTGAGCCACATGGGCTTCCTGGCGCTGGGGGTCGCGGCGGGCACGCAGCAGGCGCTGGCCGGGGCGGTGTTGCAGGCGGTAAACCACGGCGTGATCATCGCCGGGCTGTTTCTGCTGGCCGCCATGCTGGAGCGGCGGGCCAGCGGCGCGCGCAGCCTCGCCGCCTATGGCGGTTGGGCGGCCCGCTGGCCGCGCCTGGCGACGGTGTTCCTGCTGGTGGCGCTGGGTGCGTTGGGCCTGCCGGGCCTGAGCGGCTTCAGCGGCGAGTTCCTGATCCTGCTGGGCACCTATCGCGTGCTGCCGTGGGCCGTGGTGGGCGCGCTGGTCGGGGTGATCCTGGCCGCGTGGTACGCGGTGCGCTTCTACCAGGCCACCATGCACGGCCCGGAGACCCCCGCCGCGGGCGCCCGCGCCGACCTGACGCGCGCCGAAGCCCTGCTGCTGGCGCCGCTGCTGGCGGCGATTGTGATTATCGGACTGGCGCCCGGATTGATTACCGGGTCGCTGTTTGCCTGGCTAGGCACCCTGCGCCTGCCTTAGCGGAGTATTGTTTTGGACTTGAACTTCACGGCGGCCGACTGGGCCGCCGTCGCCCCGCACCTGATCCTGGCGGGCACCGTGCTGGTGGTCATGCTGGCCGACCTGTTGCTCTCGGCCATGCGCTCGCGGGCCATCGTGGCGATCCTGGCCGGGCTGAGCCTGGTGGGTGTGGTCGCCGCCGGGTTGGTCGCGCTGTGGGGGCCGGTGGGCGGCGGGGCCGCCTTCGGCGGCATGGTCGCCACCGACCCGGCGGCGCTCTACGTGACCGAGACGCTGCTGATCGGCGGCGCGCTGGTGCTGCTGGTCAGCGCGCCGTACATCGAGCGGGTGGGGATGGCCCACCCCGGCGAGTTCTTCGCGCTGGCGCTGGCCGCGCTGCTGGGCATGCTCGTGCTGGGCACGGCGGCGCATTTCATGACCCTGTTCCTCGGCCTGGAGATGCTGTCGCTGGCGCTCTATGTGCTGGCCGGGTTCGCCGGGGGCCGCCACCACTCGCGCGAAGCGGCCATCAAGTACTTCCTGCTGTCGTCGTTCGCCACGGGCTTCCTGCTCTACGGCATCGCGCTGCTCTACGGCGTGACCGGGCACACGGGGTTAGCGGACGTGGGCGCGGGACTGCGCACGGCGGCGCAGCAATCGGGCGGCGGGCTGATGATGCTGGCGGGCGTGGGTCTGGTGGCCGGGGGGCTGGCCTTCAAGGTCTCGGCGGTGCCCTTCCACATGTGGACGCCCGATGTCTACCAGGGCGCGCCCGCGCCGGTCACGCTGCTGATGGCCGTGGGCACCAAGGCGGCGGCGTTCGCCGCGATCCTGCGCGTGTTCTACGGCGCGCTCGGGGCGGGGGCCGCCGGCTGGCAGCCGATCCTCTACGCGCTGGCCGTGCTGACCATGGTGGGCGGTAACCTGCTAGCGCTGCCGCAGCGCGACTTCAAGCGCCTGCTGGCCTATTCGAGCATCGCCCACGCAGGCTACCTGCTGATCGGCGTCGTAGCGAACACAAGCGCAGGCGCCGCGGGTGTGTTATACTATCTTCTGGCATATACTGTCATGAACGCCGGGGCCTTTGGGGTCGTGGCGGCGCTGGAGCAGGCCGACGGCAGCGGAGTCGCGCTGGCCGGCCTGCGCGGGTTGGCAGCCCGGCGCCCCTGGCTCGCCCTCGCCCTGTTCGTGAGCCTCGTCTCGCTGGTCGGCATCCCGCCATTGGGGGGCTTCTTCGGTAAGCTCGGCGTCTTCGGCGCCGCGGTGCAGGCCGGCCATGCGGAACTCGCCTTGCTGGGGGTAGTGATGAGCGCCGTGTCCGGGTACTACTACCTGCGTCCCGCCGTCGCGCTCTACCTGCCCGCGCTCTCCTCCAGCACCACCTCGCCGCCCGACCGGGCGCGCTGGGGTTCGATCCTCGCGCCGGTGGTGGCCGCCGCCGGCACGATCCTGCTCGGCCTGGCTGCCGGCCCGCTGTATGCCTGGGCCGCCCAGGCCGCCGAGGTGCTCAGGAGATGAGACATGGAGCCTGTTCAACGTATCGAATGCGAATGGTGCCGTAGCCAGAACCCGCCGCAGGCCACGGCCTGCTGGGCCTGCGGCGCGCCCCTCGACATCCGTAACCTCGTCAGCGATTCGGGATGGCGCGAGGCGCCGCGCATCCGCGATATGACCGAGATCCATTTCGGCAACAGTACCTGCCAGGTCGAGGGCGAGATCGTGCCGGTGGCCGAGATGACCCTGGCGCCCGGCGACGGCGTCTTTTTCGAGCATCACACCCTGCTCTGGAAGGACGACACCATGCCGGTGACGGTGATGCCGTTGCAGGGCGGCGTCAAGCGCGCCCTGGCCGGGATGCCGTTTATCGTCACCATCGCCCACGGGCCGGGCCGGGTCGCCTTCTCGCGCGACGCCACCGGCGAACTGGTGGTCATGCCGCTGCACCCCGGCATGGAACTGGACGTGCGCGAACATGCTTTCCTCCTCGCGTCGCATCATATCGCCTACTCCTACGTGCGCATCCAGGGTTTGCGCAATATCCTGCTCGGCGGGCAGGGCATGTTCATGGACCGCTTCGTGACGACCGATCAGCCGGGCCTGCTGCTGCTGCACGGCTACGGCAACGTCTTCGAGCGCTACCTGCGCCCCGGCGAGTCGGTCCTGCTGGAGCCGGGCGCCTTCCTCTACAAAGACGCCTCGGTGCAGATGAATGTGGAGACGCAGAAGCTGACTTCGGGGCTGTTCGGCGGCACCGGCATGAACCTGGCGCGCATGACCGGCCCCGGCCGCGTCGGCATGCAGTCGATGTACGTCCACCACCACACGGACTGAGGAGGGATCGCGCAATGGCTGGTAACGTAGCCCCGCCGATCCCCCCGGCGGGCGGATCGCAGCGGACGTACTCCTGCCCCTGGTGCGGCATGGTCAGCGCCGGGACTAACCTGGCCTGCCCGGCCTGCGGCGCGCCTGTCGACGTGCGGGCCGTCAGCACCAACTCGGGCTGGTACGAGATGCCGGGCATCAAGGATATGGCCCGGCTGCAATTCGGCAATTCGCATTGCCAGATCGAGGGCACTTATGTGCCCGTGGCCGACATGAACCTGGCGCCCAACGACAGCGTCTACTTCACCCACCATGTGCTGCTCTGGAAGGATCCATCCGTGACCGTCGGCGTGATGCCGTTGCGCGGCGGGTGGAAGCGCCTTTTCTCCGGGCTGCCGCTGATCATGACCCAGGCGCAGGGGCCGGGCCACATCGCCTTCTCGCGCGACGCGCCCGGCGAGATGCTGGCCGTGCCGCTGCAACCGGGGCAGGCGGTGGACGTGCGCGAGCATATCTTCATCGTCGCCACGAGCCAGGTGACGTATGACTGGTTCAACACGGGCATCTGGTTCACGACCAAGAACGGCGACGAGACCGAGACGCACTACCCCATCGGCATGTATATGGACCGCTTCTACTCGCCGCAGGCGCCGGGGCTGTTGCTGCTGCACGCCGCGGGCAACGTCTTCATCCGCAACCTGGCGCCCAACGAGCCGATCCTGATCAAGCCGACGGCGCTGTTGTTCAAGGACCCCACGGTGCAGATGCAGTTGCACCTGGAGCATCCCGGCGGCACCTGGCGCTCGTGGCGCTCGTGGGGCGAGCGCTACCTCTGGCTGCGGCTCTTCGGGCCGGGCCGTGTGGCCGTCCAGTCGGCCTTCAAGCAACTGGAGGACCCCGGCTACAACCTCACGAACAGCTCGCCCGCCACGCGGCGGCGGTGGTGAGTGTGACGAGTGGTCGGTGGTCGGTGGTCAGTGGTCAGTACGACGAGTGACAAGTTCGATTAGTGTGGGGAAGGCGGGCGTTTGGGCGCCCGTCTTTCCTTTTGCTGTGGCACCTGCCAACACCTACTTCCATGTGCAAATCACCGTAAGTGCCTACTCCAATCCATAATACGTTTTCTTTTCTGCCGGGATGTCATTGGTTTAGTGGTGTAAGCTGTATCTGCTTTGCAAGGCCATAGGCGGTCGGGAGATCGTTGTCGCTTTCCACGAGTACGCGGCCGATGACAAGCACCGAATTGTTCGGTGCGGATATCTGTGACATTCCCCGCGGCACGACGCCTTTCCAGCCGGGGCCGCTCACGAGGTAGTCGCCGGCCGCGGTTCCCGTCGTGCGTTTGCCAACGTAGGCAAAAGTAATGTTTTTCGATGGATCAGTGAATTGCACGCTGTAGTAGCGATTTGCCATGTCCGGGACGTGCAGGACTTGCGGCCCCCTGGAGAGATCGAGCCAGCCGACCGTAGGGAGCGTGTCGTGGTTCACGCCCACAGTCATCAAATTCGAGCTCGATGCAGTTTGTGAAACGAGGGGTTCTGCAAAGAGTTTTTGAGGCTCCGTATAGAGCGTATTGACCGGGATGGGGCCGTCGCCGAACCCCTTGACGAGGATCGCCCGCTTGAACACGTACAGAAGCAGGCGGGGCCAAAAGTAGGTGAAAAGGAACCATGTCGCCACACAGACCGCACCGAATATAAGCAAATGCGCGTACTCCATATGCATCACTTCACTTCGAGAACCGGCGGCACCGTATACTCGCCCTGGAGAATGGTCTCGCCGGGTATGTACACGCGCAGCCAGAGTATGAAGTTGCCCGCGGCCGCCGGCAGCCAATTCGCCTCGTGACCGGCCGGAGCGGCGTTCTGAATGTAAATGTCGACCGAACCGTCGGGGTTTTGCGCAAGGCCCGAACGATCGCTGACGCTGTACCGGTTGATCGGATTGGGCACAAAATGGTTTTTCGCATCACCCATTGTCAGCGACCAGAATGCCTTGTTCGGGGGAAGCCCGCCTGCCGGAAAGCGCATGATGTAGTCGCGCTTGCCGGAGAGCGAATGGCCCGCGCCATCTACGTTCGTCCACCAATACATCGCCTCTTGCGCTACGTTCACCGGGCCGGGAAATAGCTGGGCGTGCGCGGCGCGCAGCAACATGCTGTTGCCGGGCTCACCGAGACCGAACATAGTGATCCACCCGTTGACCTTCGTGGCCTTGATCCGCGCGTAAATTTGGGCCGTGACAAACGCGAGCCCGAAGCCGATGAGGATGCCCTGCACCACGTCGCTACGCACCGTTCTTGTGTGGGCAAAGAAAAATAAGTAGATGATGAAAGCGCAGCATATCACGCCGATGATTGCCGCAAAATAAGCGTATGTTCTGCTCATATTAATATTTTATCACTCCGGGTTTAGCGGCGCAAGTTGTAACGGAACGGGAAAGAGTAGCGCCTGCCGGCATCTACTATCCATGTGCAAATCACCGTAAGTGCCAACTCCAATCCATAATGCGGTACCTTTTCTGCTCGCTTGCCCCTTATTTCATCTACTACACCCATGTTATTTTGCGGTAAGAATCAGAAATCTTAGCTTTGGGCCACTCTGAGCGCCGCGAAGAGTCTCGTCATGCCCTAGCGCCTGGGGCCTTGTCACTCCGAGCGCCGCGAAGCATCTCGCGCTACGGAGACGAGGCCCTTCGCGGCGCTCGGCATGACAAGGGTGGCCGGGGATCTGGTGCCCCGACGCGGCGGAGATGCTTCGCTGCGCTCAGCATGACAAGGGTAGCGAAGCATCTCCGCGAGATACCCGGCTACCGGCGATGTAGCGCGGCGCGGCGATAGAGCGCCAGCCCGGCGAGCGCCAGGAGCAGGCCCGCAACTGCGGCCAACCAGAGCGCGGTGGTCAGGTCGGTGGGGTTGCCGGTGTTGGGCATGCCCGTCGGGATCGGGGCGCCGGACTCGAAGGCGTTGGTCAGCGGAGCGGCGGCGGCATCGCGGGTGCCCAGCGGGGCCAGGTTCCAGCGCAGTTCGATGGTGCGCAGGATGGAGGTCGTGTCATATTGCGTGTGGTCGATGAAGCCTTTCTTGGCGAAGGGCGAGACTACGATGGCGGGGACGCGGGTGCCCGGCCCCCAGCGGTCGCCCTTGGGCGGCGCGACGTGGTCCCAGAAGCCGCCGTTCTCGTCGTAGGTGATGACGATGGCCGTGTCGGCCCAGTAGGGGCTGTTCTGCACGGCGCTGACCAGGGCGGCGACGTGCTGCTGGCCTTGCAGCAGGTTGGCATAGCCGGGATGCTCGTTGTCGGCGCCGATGGGCTTGATGAACGAGACGGCGGGCAGGTCGTTGGTGGTCAGCGCGCGCATGAAGTCGGTCTCGTCCTTGAGGTGGGCCGCGCGACCCGGCGTGCCGTCGGCATAGTTCGCGAAGTAGGCGAACGGCTGGTGATTGGCCTGGAAGAGCGGGTCGGGGTGTCCGGCGATAGCGTCGTTCCAGCCGCCGGAGTACCAGGCCCAGGAGATGCCCTTGTCGCTCAGCCGGTCGCCGATAGTGGGCATGGTTTGCTCAGGCAGCAACTGGGCCGTGTCGGTGATGGTCGCCGGGTGGGGCGTGTTGACCGTGAACGCGGTGTTGACAGCGTAACCGTCGGGGGTCACGGTGCCGTCCTTGACCAGTTTGCCGTTGGCGTCGAGCTGGATCATCTGGTTGGCTGGGGCATTGGGCCAGACGGGCGTGCTGCCGCTGATCAGCCAGAAGTGGTTGAGGTACGAGACGCCGAAGGCCGCGTGGAAGAAGTTATCGGCCAGCGTGTACTGCTGGGCCAGCTTGCCCACGGGCAGGTTGGTGGCATCGTAGTAGCCCATCGCCAGCCCGGCGCCGGTGCTCCAGGCCGCGAACTTATCCATCTTGCCGCCGTCGATCTGGTACTGCTCCTGGTAGAAACGGGCGCCGGGGTCGCCGGTCTTCTGGTCGGCGGGCACATACTTACCGATGTCGAACGGGCCCACCGGCAGGTTGGCCGGGAAGCGCGAGTCGGCGGCGGCGGGCTTCAAGTTATTGTTGATCGGCTGGGGCAGCGTCGTGTAGGGCTGCCCGTTCTTATCCACCTGTTGCGCGGCAGGCCCCGCGTTATCCGCGCCGTTGGCGCCGGGAAATTCGCCGTAGAGGCTGTCGAAACTCCAGTTCTCCTGATAAATCACGATCAGGTGGTTGATCTTGTCCAGCGGCCCCGCCGTCTGGGCCGCGGCGCCCGCGGTAGGGGTCAGCATGGCCGCCAGAGTGAGTAGCGCCAGAAGCGCGCGCCATATCTTCATCGTCTTGTCCTCCCATTGTTGCCGTTCCAATCGGGCCGCGATATGCGGGTCAGGCTTTCGGTCCTGCCCACACCCCCCTATACCGGCGGGGCGCCGAAAATATTCCCGCCGGGTGTGCTACAATGGAAGATGGATTGTCTTTGCCTCGCGCGGCCAATGTGGGGAATAAAACGAGCGGGTCCTCAGTCTGGATGGGTAGACCGGCCTATTGCCGGGCCGGAGCCGGCGACCGTTGATGCGCGCTTTGCTGCCTGCCGCCAGCGTCCACGATGCGATAGTACGCGGCGCGCGCCCGCCTGATGCGGCGCGCGCACGGTGGAGAGGCACACGGTTGCAAGAGCAGACTAAAGTCGCCCGGTTTGAACAGGCCGTCTTGCCGCACCTGAACGCGGCGTATAACCTGGCGCGCTGGCTCACGCGCAACGACCAGGACGCCGAAGACGTGGTGCAGGAGGCGTATCTGCGCGCGTTCAAGTTCTTCGACGGCTACCGCGGCGGCGACAGCGGCGCCTGGTTGCTGACCATCGTGCGCCACACCTGCTACACCTGGTTGCAGCAGCGCGGCGCCACCGATCTGACCACGGCTTTCGACGAGGAATTGCACAGCGGCGCCTGCGAGACCGATAACCCGGAAAGGCTGGCGATGCAGCATGCCGATGCCCAGGTGTTGCGCGAGGCGCTGGAGGCGCTGCCGGTGGAGTTTCGCGAAGTGATCGTGCTGCGCGATCTGGAAGGGCTGTCCTATAAAGAGATCGCCGCTGTCGCCGCGGTGCCGCTGGGCACCGTCATGTCCCGCCTGGCGCGGGCACGCCAGCGGTTGCAGCTTTGGCTGGCCCCGCGCATGAGCAAGGAGCGGTAACGTGAGCTGTGAGACGACGCGACCCTTGATCGAGGCGTATGTGGAC
>DASSGZ010000496.1:0-2253 GCA_035693165.1 Chloroflexia bacterium
GCGCGACAAGGGACGAGAGGCGCAGGACCTCACGCGGTACCACCCATGTTGGCCGCCGCTCACCCGCAGGCGCGGCGAACCCACTTGAGACGCGCTAACGGGCGTACCCGGCCCGGCTCAGGGCGGACCACCGGCGGCCTCGCGGCCTGCCCGGTTATCCGGCACGTTCACCGGCGCGGCTCCCAGGTGAGTTCAGCCTTACGGCCCGCCGGGGCGGACCCTTCCGATGCAGGGCTTCCACCATCCCCTGCTCGCTGTGGGTGGAACGGCTTACTACTCCTGTTCACAGCCTGCTATATGTGCGACAGGCTCCCTGGATAGGAGCCTGGTCGGGTTTATCTTGGTGGAGACGAGGGGGCTCGAACCCCTGACCCCGACACTGCCAGTGTCGTGCTCTCCCAGCTGAGCTACGTCCCCGTGACTGCTGCATTATAACAAACCCAGCCCGGAAATGCAAGCCGCCCGGCCTGGTAGTTTGCTCCGTCTTTTGGCGGATTCGCCGCTGGGCCGCATCGCTCGTGCGGCCGCCGCGTCTCCCCCCTTCCCGGCGCGGGAAGGGGGGCAGGGGGGTTAGGTCAGCCGCGCCCGGCGGCCAGGGCGGTCCCGGCCAGCATGTCGAGCGGGAAGGTGGCTTGCGAGGCGAAGACCTGAGTTTCGCCGCCATGCAGCACCGTGACCCCGCCCGCGCCCAGCACCCGGCACTGCCCGGCAGCCGGGTCGATGATACAGGCGGTGTGCTCGTCGATGCCCAGCACCGTGGTGGCCGGGGGCAGCATGGCGTACAACTCCTCGAACCGTTCCAGGCCCATGAAGCAATGACTGGTATCGAGTCCGGCGCCGCCCTCGGCGTTGTTCCAGTGGGGCATGATGGTGAGATCGAGGTCGGAGAATAAGGACAGCCCGGTCTCCCAGCCCAGATCGGCCCCGCATTTGTAGATCTCATAGACCGGCAGCACCTGTGTGCCGATGGAGATGGCCGCCGCGCTGGCGAAAGCGAGCGTGGCCCCGGCCTCCCACCGGGCACACATCATCCGCCAGGCCAGCGAGTCGCGCCACTGGCGGACGGCATAGGTGGGGCTGCCCGGCCCCGCGAAAATATAATCGGCGCGGTCCAGGGCTGCGACGGTGGCGGGGTCGTTAGGGTCGTGGGCGCTACCCTTGCGCCGGGCCGCCACGAGTTCGATCTGCGGTTTGAAGTTCTGCAAGCTCTTTTCGAGAAATTGCTGGATCTTGAGGTTCACGCCTTCGGCGTTGGGCTGGAACCCGGCGGGGGTTTCGAGAATCGCCACCTGGACGGGCACGGGCAGGCGCGCTAACAGGTAATCGTGGATCTTGCGCCCCTGGGACGAGGTCTCGCCCGATCCAAACAACGCAATCAAGCCTTGGGCCATGGGGAGTACTCCTGCTATATGGTGAGTAGTGAGGGGTCGCGCCCTCGTCCGGCGGGGGGAGCGCCCAGCGCCGGCGCTACAACCCGAGGGGCGGCGCGGGCCGGGGCAGATGCCGGCGCATGATCCCGGCAAAATGCCACACTAGAATATACGTGCTACCCGCGCGATGGGATTGCCCCGGCGCGCATGGACCGGGCATATCCCATGCTATAATAGGCCCCGCACCGGGTACTTACATGCGGCCAGGAGGAACCTATCTTGCACGACGAGACCGCTCACGCCGAACCCATGGTTGACGACACGCTGACGACGACTACCACCGGCATCGAGATGCACTACCGCGATTGGGGCGGCGCCGGGCGGCCCATCCTGCTGCTGCATGGCCTGGCCTCCTCCGCGCGCATCTGGGACCTGGTCGCCCCCCGGCTGACGGACTACGGGCACGTGGTGGCGCTGGACCAGCGCGGCCACGGCGCCAGCGCCAAGCCCGACGACGGCTATGACTTCCCTACTATTGTAGCAGATGCGCAAGGGGCCGTCGCGGCTCTGGGCTGGCGTGCCCCGGTGGTCATCGGCCATTCCTGGGGCGCGGGCGTGGCGCTGACCTATGCCGCGCAGGATCCGGCCTGCCCCGGCGTGGTGGTGGTGGACGGCGGGCTGGTCGATATGCAGTCGCGCCCCGGCGCCACCTGGGAAGAGACCGCCGAGCGGCTGGCCCCGCCCGATCTGTCGCACCTCCGCCTGGACGACCTGGTCCGGCACATGGGCGGAGGGCCGCTGGGCACGCTGGACGAGTCTTTTCGCCGCCGCTTCTTTCGCTCGCTCATGGAGGAGCAACCCGACGGCACGGTGCGCCCGCGGC
>DASSGZ010000497.1:0-10411 GCA_035693165.1 Chloroflexia bacterium
CGTGCGTCGGTCGCGTCGCCCAGTTCGTAGCGCACGTTGGGCAGGCCCAGCGCCGCGGCGCGCGCCCGGCCCACGGCCAGGCCGCGCGGATCCAGGTCGCGGCAGATGATCTGCAAGCCCCCCGGCCCCAGGTCCGTGCTCGCCGGTAGCTCGCGGGCCAGTTCGAGCAGGTAGCGACCGGGCCCGGCGGCCACGTCGAGCACCACCACGGGCCGCGCCACGGCAGCCACTTCGAGCCGCAGCAACTGCTGCAACAGCGCCTTACGGGCGCGGATCGCCCGCCAGCCCACGGCGTTCAGATAGACCCAATCGAACAGTTTGCCGATGAGCCGGCGGCCCTGCGGCCGGTTCTCATACACATAGTCGAGCATCTCGCCCGAATCAAAGCCCGCCCGGTAGCCCAGCGCGATGCCGGTGCTCAGCGCGCCGGGGCCGCGCATAAGTTGCCCCATGACCTGCCACTTGAGTGTTGCCATGTGTGCCATCGTCGTGTCCCCCCTCTGCTTAGCGGCAGGCGGATCCGCCCGCCGCACCGTCTACTCTTACGATAACCGAAGCACCGGGCGGGCACATCGGCAAACCTGCCGGATCTGTGAAGATGGATCGTGCCGCTGGGATGCGTAATTTTACCGAGCCGGCTGCTATTAAAGTAGAGGCAAGGCCATACACGGCGCGCGGCCCGGTGGCGACCGCGCAAGGCATGATGCAAAGGGGTGAAGCGATGAGCATCACGGTAGCCTCTCTCTGGGACCCGGCGGCAAGGCTGGAGGCCGCCCGGCTGATGGGTGCGGGACACGCGATCGGCGCGTTCGCACGGGGCGTGTGCGCGATCATGGGCGATGGCGCGAACCCGGCGTTCGTAAACGCGGTGGTCCGGGCGAAAGGCGAGAAGCGGCGGACGCAACCGCTGGCCGGCTTACTGGAGGCCGCCACGCTGGTGCCGCTCCTCGATGCGGCCCAAATCCCCGCGGATCTACACCCGATCTTTTTGGACCCGGCGGAGTTCTCCGCCCGGCTCGGTTCGCTGTGCTTTATCCGCCTGCCGGTGACGGAGGCGGCTGCCCGGCAGCTACCCCCGTTGATGGTCTCGCGGAGCGCCGGCGGCACCCCCATCATCCAGAACTGGGATCCCGCCGGGCACCCGGCCCTGGGCGCGCTATTCACGGCGGCCCGCGCGCACGGCCTGGCCTATCCCGCCGGCACGTCGATGAATCGCAGCGGCCAACCGGAAATCGCCGACCAGGAGGAAGGCCAGGCGTTCGCCGCCCAGGCGGGCATGCCGTTGTTTCTGACCGACCCGCGTGATAAGCAGATCGCCCGCGGCTCGTACACGATCCTGGGGGTCTCCCCCGCGGGCGTCAGCATTGTGCGCGAGGGCAACATACCGGGCGCGCTGTTCGGGCAGCTTCTCCAGACCACGCTCAACCGCGCGGTCGAGCGCGAAGCCCGCTTTGCCCAGCCGGTATTTCCCGGCGCCGTCACCACCGGCGCGGATCCCCATGCGATCCGCCTGCAGGTCATCGAATATGTGGCGGGCTAACATCAAGACGAGAAATGGGTAGGGGCGGCCCGGCGTGCCCGCCCGGCTTCTTTATCTGGATCTGACTGGATATGTAGCACACTGGCTGTTGAAAGGCTGTACCAATGTCGCTAACACTCGCCGCCGGGGCGGCGGCCCGCCCGGCGCTCCGGGCCGGGCGGTTCCTGGAACAGGCGCTGCTGCTCTCGCTGGCCTGCCACCTGCTCGCCATGCTGAGCATGGCTGCCCTGCTGTTGCCCGGCATGCCCGGAGGCCTCCATGCCGGCGTGGCCGGGCGCATGGCCTACGTGGCCGATCATCCCTGGCTCTGGCGGCTGGGCTGGCTGCCCTGGCAACTGACCGCACTCTCCGACCTGCTGCTGGCCCTGGCCCTGCTGCGCGCCCCGATCATCCCGCGCCGGCCCGCCGTGCTGACCTTCGCCGCCACGGTCGTCGCCCTGCTGCCCGACCAGATCGGCCAGTTCCTGTGGGTGACGTACGGCGTCGATCTGGCAGGCAGCGGCAATCTGGCCGCCTACAGCGCGTTCGAGGCCGTGACCTTCCCGTGGGTCGGCGGGGTGGCGGCGCTGCTCTACACGCTGGCCGCCGTGGGCTGGACCTGGTGCTTTGCCGGGGCGGGCATCTGGGCGCGGGCGCTCGCGCCCTATTCCGCCGCCGTCTGGGCGCTGTTCGCCTTCGCCGCCCTTAGCCCCATCCTGCCCGCGACGATCCAGCCGCCCGCCGCGCTCATCGCCGCGGCCAACGCGCTCGGCTTCGTGCTGCTGGCCCTCTGGATGAGCCTGGTGCTCGAATTGCTGCTGCGCCGGACCCGTCCCGCTGCGGTCCATGGCCGCTACGCGCCCTGGCGGCATCCGCGGCCCATCCTGGGCCGCCCCATCGCGCTGATCGCCAACAGCCGCCTGCTGCGGACCATCTGCGAGTACATGCCCACGGTGGCCTTCCTCAGCGACATCACCGATGTGTTTTATGTCAATTATATCGTGGAAGCCGACCGTCTCGCCCCGCTGGTGCCGCCCGGCCTCGAACTCCAACGCCTGGGGCCGGGCGGGCGCTATGCGTTCTTCACCTTCCTCAGCTACAACCACGGCCATTTCGGCCCGGCGCTGCTCGGCCCGTTGCGCCGGCTGCTGCCCTCGCCGGTGCAGACCAACTGGCGCATCCACGTCCGCGACCCGCGCACCGGCGTCCAGGGCATCTACTTCGTGACCAACGCCATCAACAGCACACTGCACGCCCTGCCCGCGCGCATGCTCTCCGAAGGCATGCCCATGCACGTCCTCCGCCGCGCGGCGATCCGCGCCACCGGGGACGGCGGCTGGCAGATGGCCCTCAACCCCGGCCCCGGCACCGCGCCCGACGCCCATGCCGTGCTGCACCCGGCCGCCGGCCCGCCCGTGGACGGCCCCTGGCGGGCCTGCTTCCCCAGCTATCTGGCGATGCTGGCCTACTGCGTGCCGCAGGACCGCGCCATGTCCAGCCAGCCGTGGCACGCACGCATCACGCGCCAGGAGATCCACCTGGGCATCCCGCTGGCCGCGTGCGAGCCGCTTGCAGGCACGGTTGTCTCGCAGGCGGCGCAGGCGTTCGTCGGGAATGCCACGCCGTTCTGCTTCCGCGTGGCCCAGGTCGCCTTCCGCTTTGACCGCGAGGAACACGATCCTCTATACTCAACCATGATCCCCATGATCCCCACGTAGGAGTGCACTACATTAATGGAAGAAATACTCGGTGCCGTCTTTCGGATCATCTTCAGGATCGTCGCCTACGCCATCGTGGAGATCGTGTGGGAGTTGTTCTTGCAAACGCTGTTTGGCTTCATTGGTGCCGGGTGGCGCCGGTTGCGCGGGCGGTAGACGGCTATACGGAGGGACAAGCATGGGCTGGCGATTTCACAAAAGCGTCAAGATCGCGCCGGGCGTGCGGCTCAACCTGAGCAAGCGCGGACCGGGGCTGAGCTTCGGCGGGCGCGGGATGCGCTACAGCGTGGGGCCGGGGGGCCGGCGCACCACCTTCAGCGTTCCCGGCACCGGGCTGTCCTACATCAAGCAGAGCGGCGCCCGGCGTGAGCAGGGCTGTAGCTGCTGCCTCGGCCTGGCGACGCTGGCCCTGGGCGTGCCCCTGGCCGCCGCCCTGACCCTGGCGCGCGCCCGCCGCTCCCACGCGCCGGTCGGCTCCGGCACCTCCCGCACCCCCGCCGCCGATCCCGTGCGGCTAACGGTACCCTGCGGCTGATCAGACCGGGATGGCGGTGTAGGGGCGGGTTTCAAACCCGCCTGCCGCCCTACCTCCCCGGCCTGCCGCCAGGGAAATCGGCGCGTTGACCCACCGCGGGCCGGTTTGAAACCCGCCCCTACACCGCATCCGCAACCGCCGGGGCGGAGAACGGGCGCCGCCGCCCCATCACGGCGGCGGCGCGTCCGGGAACATGCCGATCAGCAGGTCGGGTACGGCCAGGACCTCGCGTAAGGGCTGATCGGGCTGGTTCGAGAACAGGTAGCGGTTGCGCACGTCGCCCAGGGCGAGGTCGAGCACCAGCAGGCCGGAGAAGCTCTCCGGCAGCAGCACCTCCAGGTCCAGCAACTGCGTGCTCGCCTGCGCCGGGACCGCGACCGCCTGCCGGATAGGCGCGTGGAGTTCGTGACCCGCCAGGTCGTGCAGGCTGACCGTGAGTTCGGCGTCGAAGGCCGGACCGTCGTTCAGCGCCCAGAGGGCCGTCTTGAGCGGGCCGCCGGGGTCCACACGGAAGCCCGTGTAGTGCGCGCTGATCACGAGCGGGCGGTAGGCGGCGCGCACCGCGTAGTAGCCCAGTTTGGGCCGGCCCCCGTACTCCACCGCCGACGTGCAGGTGACGTTGGGCCACGGCTCGTTCAACTGCCAGGGGAAGATGCCCGCCGTGTCGGGCCAGCGGCGCCGCGTCTCCTCGATGTAGTAGCGCAGGCCCTCGGCTTGCAGCCACTGGCTGGCGAGAATCGCTTGCGCCGGGTCGGCGATTGGCCCGAACACCTTCGCTACGGTGTCGGCGTGCTTCCACCAGGCGCCGCCGTGATGCTGCCGGGCCGGGTTGGTGTCGGCGCGGTCGCGGTGCGCGGGCGAGAGCCAGCGCTGCTGGGTGGCGAGGGCGGCCTCGCCGGGCAGGCCCAGTTCCGAGTGCAGCAGGGGCCGGACGGCGTTGAGCCGCCAGTATTGCGGCCCCGGCCAGCGCCCGCTGTACTCCCAGGCGCCATGCACGTCCCACTGCGGCCCCTGCTCCGGGTCGGCCTCGAACACCGGCCCCAGCGGCGAACTGGGGCGGAACATGCGGTCGGGGTCCTCGGCGGCGGCCACGGCGGCCAGGCGCGCTGCGTAGGGATGGTCGAGCGTGAGCGGACGGTCGTCGCGCCCCCGCAGTTCGTTGCCGCCGCCCCAGACGGCCAGGCTGGGGTGGTTGCGCCGCGCGGCGATCACGTCGCGGGCGTAGGCCGCCAGCCGGGCGAGATAGGCCGGATCGTCCGGCGGCATGTTGCTGATACCCGCCGACGAGGTGGGGAACTCCTGCCAGACCAGCAGGCCCAGCCGGTCGCACGTCTCGTAGAATGCGGGCGTCTCCGGGTCGCCGCCGCCCCAGCAGCGCAGGATATTGACCCCGGCGTCGCGGGCCAGGGTCAGCAGGCGGCGCGCCTGCCGGTCGGCCAGCGGCCCGCCCATGCAGTCGGCGGGCACCCAGTTCCAGCCGCGCTGGAATACGCGCTGCCCGTTCATCACCAGGGTAAACGGCCACTCCTCCGGCGGGCCGCCCGGTCGCCCGGCCCAGCGCAGGTCGCGGATGCCATAGGATGTCTCGGCCATGTCCGAGCCGTCCACGCATTCGGCGCGCACGGTGTAGAGCGGCTGGTCGCCCATGCCGTTCGGCCACCAGAGGTCGGGGTCGGGCACGGTGAGCGTGGCCGCCGCCCAGCCGTCGTGGGCGGCTTGCGGTTCGCTATGGGCCACCTCGTGCTGCCCGCGGTAGACGGCGAAGCGCACCTGGACGCCGGGCGGGCCCTCCATCCCCACCTGGCAGCGCAGTGTGGCGGTCGTCCCGCGGGCATCCGGGCCGCCGCGCACCCACAGGTCGTGCAGGCGCGTGGCCCCGGTGGTGTGCAGGCGCACCGGGCCGAGGATACCCAGGCGCACCAGCCGGGGCGCGAAGTCCCAGCCGTAGCCCATGCGCCCTTGCAGGCTGCGGGTGCGGTCGGTCCAGCCGATCTGCGGGTCTTCGGGCCGCGGCGCCTGGATCACCACGAGCAACTGGTTGTCCGGCTCCTGCAGGTAGGGCCCGATTTCGAGCGTGAACGGCGCGCCCGGTCCCTCGTGCTCGCCGACCAGCGTGCCGTTCACGAAGACGCGGCAGGCGTCGGCCACGGCCTCGAAGGTGAGGAAGACGCGGCGGCCCTCCGGCGGCGGGGGCAACACGAAGTCGCAGCCGTAAACCCAGTCGCGGTGCTCGACCCACTCGGCGGCGCGGGTGTTCAGGTCGCGGTAGGGGTGCGGGATGCGCCGGGCGTGCCACAGCGCCTCCTGCACCGAGGTGGGTACATCCACCGGCAGCCAGGTGGACAGGTCGTGCCGCCGCCGGGCGCGCTTGCCCCACTCCCACTCGTTCTGGTTATCGTCCAGCAAATACCAGCGCCAGGCGGCGATCGTGGCCGCCTGGTCTGTCGTCGTGTTCGTGCGGTTGCTCATGCCTGTGTCCCTACCTTCCATGCGCCGATCTGGAAGGGCGCGAGCGTACCGTCGCCGGGTGCCGGGGTCTCGTCGAGCCGCACCCGCGTGCCGGGCACGCTGATCGTGTGTTCCGTGCCGGTCGGGTTGTGGGCGTGGACCACCGCGCCGGGACCGTCCTCGGCGGGCTTGAGCGCGCTGACCACCACCTGCGGGGCGCCCGTCACCAGCACCTGCTCGGCGCCCGCGTGCCCGGCAGACCACTGCACCGGGAAGATCATCGGCGGGCGCAGGAACGCCTCGGTGCGCGCCGGCACCATGTCGGCCTCATCCGCGCTGAAGGGCAGCAGCGCCAGGTCCCAGGCTTGCGGCCCCAGGCACTGCGCGTCGGGCGTGGCGATGGCGGGTCCGGCATCGCCGGGGCGCGACTCCAGGTCGCCGCGCGACAGGTAGCCCACCCCGCGCAGCAACGTCAGCGCGAGGTCCACGCCGCCCTCCACCTGGCGCACGGCCCCCTCGTACAGCCCGCGCGCCAGCACGGCCAGCCCGCCGCCATCGGGTGTATAGGCGGCCATCCAGCCGCGCAGCGGGAAATCGGGCAGCATCTGTTGCGGCGCGTTGGGCGAGGAATGCGTCACCTCGAAGGCGCGGTTCTCCACGCTGAACGGGGCACCGGACCGGGCGCTGGTGGCATCGGGCACGTGGGCCACCAGGCGCAGGTCGTAGTCGCGCGCCCGGTTCACCAGCGTCAGATTGAGGTCGGCGCGCCCGCCCACCAGGCGGACGGTCAGCCGGCCCTCCAGCCGCACCGCGCCGGTGCGGGCGCGCCGGTCGGGCCGCAGCCGGGCGGGCACCTGCACGCTGATCGGCAGCACCAGGTGTTCGCCCAGGGCATCGGTCTGGACCACGGCGCGGCTTGCATCGGGCGCGAACAGCACCGGCGGCTCGCGCAGCGGGAACGCCGTGTATTCGTCGCCCGCCTCGCCTGCGTGCGAGAAGTAGATCGGGCCGAGCGTGCGCCCGCCGGCCTGGTCGGTGATGAACAGACCGCGGGCCTCGGCGCGCACGCGCAAGTGCTGATTAGCCACTTCGGCGCGCGCCTGCGTGCGGCGCGGCGCGCGGCGCGCGGTCCAGCGGCCCATGTCGGTTTCGCGCTCGATGCGCAGGATGCGATAGCCACCGCGCGGCGCCTCCACCTCCATCTCGATATCCATCCAGGGCAGCGTGTAGGTCTCCGGCATCTTGCGCCGCTCGTCTACCCATGCCTGCGTCGCCACCAGATGCGCGTAGGCGGTCGAGGCCACGGTGGCGAAGGCGTCCTGCAGGCGATGGTAGGAGATGTGGTCGCGCCCGCGCCGCAGGATGGTGAAGGGCACGTCGGCGCCCGCCGGGTCCACCAGCCGGAAGCGGGGCATCCCTGTGTCCATGCCGTAGAGCCGCGCCTGGATGCGGCCCACGCCGCCTGTCAGGCCGACCAGGCCGAGCGCGCCCAGTTCCCCGCGCACCGCCGGGTCGAGCGCAGCGGCCAGCCGCTTGGCGCCGCGTTGCGCCGCGTCGATGGCGACCATGCGGGCGCGGGCGAAGCGGGTCATCATCTCGCGGTGCACGGCGTCGATGCTGCAACCGGGGATGGAGTCGTGCGGGTGGTTGCGCGCGAGCAGGCGCCAGGCCCAGCGCAGGTGGGCGCGGTCGGCCTCGCCCCCGGCCAGTTCGGCCAGGGCCTGCAACGGCTCGGCCAGCCCCAGCAGCAGCGACTCGACCTGCTGGTTGGCCTGTTTGAGCGGCACCCGCGTACCGCTGACCGAGGCCGGGCAGACGGACAGGCAGGGATCGCGCTGCTCGCCGTGGACCACGGCCAGGTCCGCGCCGCTGGAGCGCACGCGCCCGGCCATGTCCTCCAGCGTGCCGATATAGCTGGGCTGGTCCACCCGCTCGCCGATCTGCGCGGCCAGCCAGGGCAGGCGCGCGCTGGCGGGGAAGTGGTCGCAGCCGACGACGAACAGCCGGTCCTTATACGGCTCCTCGTCTTGCCGGGCGATGATCAGCGGCAGCACCTCCTGCAAGAACCGTTCGGGGTTGACCACGCCCATCGCGCCCTCGCAGTAGCCGCCGGGCGGGCGCAGCAGCAAGATCCGGCTGCCGTCGGGCGATTCCCACCAGAAGGCGGCCTGGCCGTGTTCCGGGTGGAAGCCGCGCCAGGCGAAGCCGTCGGCGATGCCGAAGTGGCGCAAGATCTGCGGCAACTGGCCGCAGAAGCCGAAGGTGTCGGGCAGGTGGCCGACGGGCATCGGCTCGCCGCCGTAGAAACGCGCCTGCCAGCGGCCCAACTGGAGGTTGCGCACCAGCGACTCGGGGTCGGGCAGGAAGGCGTCTACCGCTGTGTACCAGGGGCCGACGCGCATGCGCCCCGCACCGATCAGCGCCCGCACGCGCGGCTCGGCCTCCGGGCGCACCTGCAAATAGTCCTCCACCATGATCGATTGCCCGTCGAGCACGAAGCAGCGGAAAGTCGGATCGCGCTCCAGAATGTCGACCAGTCCGTCCATCATTGCCACCAGCCGGGCGCGGAAGCCCTCGAAGGGCAGGTACCATTCGCGGTCCCAGTGCGTGTGCCCGATGACGACGGACGCCGGGTGCGCGTCGGCGCCCGGCGGTACCGGTGCGGGCGCGGGCGCCAGATTGGTTTCCGGCGCCGGGCGCTCCATGAGTGCTCCTCCTGTGCTACTATGATCCATTACGAATTGTCCCCCTTTGCATCGCGTGTAACGTCGTGGGTCCATTGTGCGTCAAAAAACGGCGGCGTGCCGCGCTGCACCGTTTCATACGCGTAGATATACAGCGCCGCCGACCAGCTCTGGCGCGGGAAGCCCATGGGCCGCCCGCTGCGCCCGTGCGCCCATTCGGTGAACTCCCACGGCCCGCTGACGCCCTGGTGGTTGAGCGCGGCCAGGCAGGCCAGTTGCCGCGCCGCCTCGTCCCGGCGTCCCGCCGCGACCAGCGCGGCCACATAGAAGCCACCAATGAACGGCCAGATACCGCCGTTGTGGTAGTGGTCGGGCTTGTTCAGGTCGCGCAGGCGCAGGTATTCGCGCCAGTCGGGGTCGCCCAGGTCGATGGGGTGGTCGAGCGCGCGGATGGGATACGGCTCGTTCAGCCCCGCGCCGTGCAGGTAGTTCAAGATGCGCGTGGCCTGGGCCGGGCTCGCCACGCCCAGCAGGATCGCCAGGCAGTTGCCCAGCGTATCGCAGCGGTCGCCGTAGTCGCGGAAGCCCATGTAGGGCAGGTAGTACGGGCGCGTCACCAGTTCGGTATCGACCCGGCGGGCCGGGTAGATCCACTCGCGGCGGTAGCGCTCGATCCAGGGCCAGTCGCGCGGCACCTCCGGCCCCACCCAGAGCAACTGGTTCACCTTCCAGGTCGTCTCCGCCGCCGTCGTGAAATACGGCGCCGCCGGTTCGCCCAGCGCCGCGGCCAGGTGGCCCATGGCCCGCCAGACCGCCGCGTAGAGCGCGTTGGGGTAGAGCGAGTTGTAGTGGTTGGGGAAGAGGTCGGCCCAGTCCATCGCCTCGTGGACTTCCAGTAGCCCGCACTCGTTGGAGTCCTGGTAGCGCAGCCAGAGCAGGGCGCGCTGGATAGCGGGCCAGGCCGCCCGCAGCCGGGCCACGTCGCCGCTCGTGCGCCACTCGGCGTAGTGGCCCAGGATGAACCAGAGGCTGTTGTCGATGCAGCCGGAGTGGATGGTGTCCACCACCGGCGCGTTGTCCTGGGCTTCGGGCGGCAGCGAGCCGCCGTGGGCGATCAGGGCGGCATCGGCCAGATTGGGAAAGCCGACATTGTGCGGCACGTTGCCGAGCGGGCTTTGATGGCGTTCCAGCGTCGCCAGCGAGCGGCGATGGATCGGGCGCCCGGCGTCGAGCAGCAGCAGAGCCAGGCCGCAGATCATGCTGTCGCGCGCCCAGACCTGCTTGTAGGCCCCGCCCCCGCCGCCCAGCAGGCCCAGTTCCGAGCCGTTGGCGAGCAAAATTTCCGCGGCGCGCGCCCGCGCCTCGTCCACCAGCGATGTTGTGGTCGTCGTGTCCAACCTCCTGTGCTCCTTTACCGAACTATGAATCGCCATTCTGCCCGCAGCCAAGCACCCCCTTGTCTCCTACCCAAACGAGACGAGACTCTTCGCTCCGCTCAGAGTGACAA
>DASSGZ010000498.1:0-7447 GCA_035693165.1 Chloroflexia bacterium
GGCGTTGCGCGAGCACCCCGCCGACCGGGCCGCCGACGTGGCCGCGCTCTCGCAGGCTGAGGAGAAGATCCGCGGTCTGCTGCCCGACAACGCCGCGCAACAGACGGCGGCGCGCAAGTCGGCGGCCCGCGCCCTGCAGGCCCTCTTCTCGAACGGCGCCGAACTCGCCGACCCCAGCGAGACCGATCTGGAACGCGCCGCGACCCTCGCCGCGCAGGCCCAGGAACTGTTGACCACCAACCCCGGCACGGCGGGCACGAACCAACTGGCCCTCGCCGGGAGCCTGGAGCGGATCGCGACCACGCTGGACGCGAGCGACCCCGCGCTGGCGGCGGCCTTGCGCAACGCCGCCACGGCCTTACGGGCGAACAAGAACACCGACGCCGCGCTGCAGCAACTCGCCAACACCCTGCGCGAGACCTCGCGTTCGCAGACGGCGACCGACCTGCTGACCCAGGCCCTGGCCCAGGTCGGCGACAGCAAGCAAGCGGTGGCCCAGGCCGGGCTCCCGGCAGTGGCCGCGGGCGACCCGAACTCGGCCACCCGGCCCTTTGGCCGGCTGAACACGGCCCCGGCCCGCGCCGCCGATCTCACGCCCGGCCCGGCGTCCGCGCAGGGCGCCGGGGGCAGCGACGGCGCCGGCGCGGGCCATGATGGTGCGGCGCGTCCCGCCGACACCGGCACCGGCGGGCAGCCCGGCGCGGGCAGCAGCGCCGCCGCGGGCCGCCCCGGCAACAGTCCCTTGGGCGATAACCTGAGTGGCGGCACCGGCACCACCAACGGCAGCGCAGGCCAGGGCGGCAACGGCACCGGGCGCGTCGCCGGGACCGGGAACAGCCCCGGCACCGCCGGGAGCGGGGCACTGGAGCAGGTCTATGTGCCGGAAGATGCCCTGCCGCAAACGGCCAACGGTCGGCAGGACCGCGTCCCCGGCGTCGAGTCGCCCGACCAGGGCGGCAGCCAGGAGACATCGGTGGTGCGCAGCGGGCCGGGCACCAATCCCGGCGTGAAAACCCCGTATAACAAAGTCATCGGCCAGTACCAGGACACCGCGGCGCAGGCCCTCGACCGCACCTATATTCCCGCCGACGCCAAGCAGTACGTTCGCGACTATTTCAACTCCCTTGCCCCAACACCCTGACCCCGGTTGCTACCCTCGCCGCCGGGTCATCATGATCGAACAGGAGCGTTTATGACCGTCAGCACGACCGAGAGCAACCCCCGCGCCGCGCAACCGGCGGCGGATACCCTGACGCCGGAGCAGTTCCGGGTGGCGGCCACGGCCATCGAGGAGGAAGTCGGCAAAGTGATCGTGGGCCAGCGCGCCCTGGTGCGCCAGGTGCTGATCACGCTGGTGGCCGGGGGCCACGCCTTGCTGGAAGGCGTGCCCGGCCTGGGCAAGACGGCCCTGGTCCGCGCGCTGGCCCAGGCACTCGACTGCGAGTTCGGGCGCATCCAATTCACCCCCGACCTGATGCCCGCCGATATCATCGGCACCAATATCCTGGTCGAGGACGAGCAGGGCCGGCGGCAGTTCCAGTTCCAGCGCGGCCCCATCTTCGCCAACCTGGTGCTGGCCGACGAAATCAACCGCGCCACGCCCAAGACCCAGTCGGCCCTGCTCGAAGTGATGCAAGAAGGCACCGTCTCCGTGGCGGGCACCGTCTACCGCCTGCAGGCGCCGTTCATCGTGCTGGCGACGCAAAACCCGCTCGAAATGGAGGGCACCTATCCGCTGCCCGAGGCGCAGTTGGACCGCTTCCTGTTCAAGCTCAACGTCGTCTTCCCCACCGCCGCCGAACTGCTGACCATCGTGGAGCGGACCACCGGCGCGCCGCCCGCGGCGCTGCGCCCCGTGGTCGGCAGCGGCGATATTGTCCAGATGCAGCAACTGGCCCGCCAGACGCCCATCGCCGAGCATGTGGCGGCCTACGCCGTGCGCCTGCTGCGCGGCACGCACCCCGACGCGCCGGAGTCGACGCCGCTGATCCGCAAGTATGTGCGCTACGGCGCCAGCCCGCGCGGCTTGCAGGCGATGATCCTGGCGGGCAAGATCATGGCCCTGCTCGACGGGCGCTTTAACGTGGCCTTCAAAGACATCCGCGCGGCGGCCCTGCCCGCCCTGCGCCACCGCATCATCCTGAACTTCGACGGCGAGGCCGAAGGGATCGCCCCCGATGCGCTGATCACGTCGATTCTGGACGCGACGCCGACGGAGTGACGAGTGGTCAGTGGTCGGTGGTCGGTGGTCAGTGACGAGTGACGAGTCGTTTGCAACGGCGTACTGATAATTCGCCGCTCGTCTACTCCTTCACCCGATCCCTGACTTCCAGCCACTCGCCATACTGACCACCGACCACCGACCACCGACCACTGACCACTGACGATGGGATTACTCGCACCGCTGGCCCTGGCCTTCGTGCCCGTGCTGGGCCTGATCATCGCCCTCTACCTGCTGCGGCTGCGGCGACCGGAGACCCCGGTGTCGAGCCTGCTGCTCTGGCGTGCCCTGTTGCGCGACCAGGAGGCGAACGCGCCCTGGCAGCGGCTGAGCACCTCGCTGCTGTTGCTGCTGCAACTGGCGATCGCGGCGGTGTTGATCCTGGCCCTGGCGCGCCCGTGGTCCGTGGCCGCCACGCCCGGCGGCAGCAACCTGGTGATCGTGCTCGACACCTCGGCCAGCATGGGCGCCACCGATGGCCCCGATGGGCGCACGCGGCTGGCCGAGGCCGTGCGCGGCGCCTGGGCGCGCATCAGCGCCCTCCCCGCCAACGGCACCGCCGCGCTGATCGCCGCGGGCAACCATGCGCGGATCGTCAGCCCGGCCACCGGCGACCGCGATGCGCTGCGCCGCGCGCTCGACACGCTGCAACCGGCCCCGACCGCGACCGATCTGAGCGAGGCCCTCAGCCTGGCCGCAGGCGTGGCCGCCGCGAGCGCCGACCCCGAAGTGCTGGTCTATTCAGACGGCCAGTTTCCCGACCCGCGCGGCACCGTCCCGGCGCTGGCCGCACCGCTGCACTTTGTCGCCATGGGCGCGCGGGGGGCGAACCAGGCCATCGTCGCCCTGAGCGTGCGCCGCACGGCGGCCACGCTGAGCCTGCTGGCCCAGGTCGCCAACGCCGATACCGTCCAGGTCACACGCCGCCTCGACATCGAACTTGACGGGGTGGCCTGGGCCGGGCGGACGCTGACCCTGCCGCCCGGCGAGACGACCCAGGTGCTGTTCGACGAGGTGCCGCCTGGGGCCCAGGTGGTCCAGGCGCATCTCGCCGGGGCCGACGACCTGGCGGTGGACGACACGGCCTGGACGATCAACCACGCCGCCGAACCCGCCCCGGTGCTGCTGGTGACGGACGGCAACCGCTTCCTGCAAAACGCGCTCGTCTTGCTGCCCAACGTCGCCCTCGACCACACCATCCCGGCGGACTACTCGCCCGAGCTGACGGCCACGCTGACCGTCTTCGACCGCACCGTGCCCAGCACGACGCTGCCCACGGGCAACCTGCTGTTCGTGGCCCCGCCGACCTCCACGGCGATCTTCGAGGTCACGGGCGTGCTGACCACGCCGAACCCGCTGCCGCAGGTGGCGCCGGCCTCCGTCGATCCCGGCACGGCGCCCACGGACGGCGCGGGGGGCGACCCGCTGCTGCGCTATACCGACCTGAGCGACCTGCATATCGCCCGCGCCGCGCACATCGCGCGTCCGCCGTGGGCGCGGGTCGTCCTCGACAGCGACGCCGGACCGCTGATCCTGGCCGGGGAGGTGGAGGGGCACCGCGTGGTGATCATCGGCTTCGATCTGCACGACAGCGACCTGCCGTTGCAGATGTCGTATCCGTTGCTGATGCGCAACCTGGTCGGCTACCTGCTGCCGGAGGCGGCGGGCGACCTGGCAGCAAGCGTGCAGCCCGGCGACCCGGTGCCGCTGGCCGCCGCCGTGCAGGAAGGCGTGGACCGGCTGACCGTGCGCGGCCCCGGCGGCGCGCAACTGGCGAGCTATACCGTGCGCCCCGACCAGTTCCGCTTCACGTTCAACGGGGCCGATACGCCCGGCGTCTACATCGTCAGCCAGTGGGTGGGCGCCCGCGAGGTGCGCCGTGAGGGCTTCACCGCCAACCTCTTCTCGCTGGACGAGGCGCGGACGGCCCCGCGCGCCGATCCGCCGCTGCCCGCCGGGCGGCCGGTGGGCGCCGCCGACGTATCCGACGTGCAAACCGGGCAGGGGCAGTTCGAGTGGTGGCAGGGCCTGGCCGCGCTGGCCTTGCTCGCGCTGATCGCCGAATGGCTGATCACCCACCGGCTGGGGCTGCGCCAACTGGGTCGCCGCTTGCGCGGGCGGCCCCTGGAGGATCCGCTTGGACATCCGTGAGTTTGCCTGGGATGACTACGACGCCGTGTATGCCCTCTGGGACCGGCTGCATATGCTCAAGCCGAGTATCGACAGTCGCGTGGCGCTGGCTGGATGCCTGGAGCGCAATCCGGGCCTGTTCCTGGTCGCCGTCGCACCCGACGGCCGCTTGGCGGGCACGGTGCTCGGCACGTTCGACGGGCGGCGCGGCTCCCTGTACCACGTCGCGGTCGATCCCGCCTACCGGCGCCAGGGCATCGGGCGCGCGCTGATGACCGAGATCATGGACCGGCTGCGGGTGCGGGGCGCGGTGAAGATCACGCTGCGCGTGGCCCGCGAGAACCAGAGCGCCATCGCCTTTTATCGCAGCGTCGGTCTTGACGCCGATGAGCACGTCCTGGGTATGAGCATCGAGTATTAGCAGCGGACGCCGGACACCCGAACCCGGCATCTGCAGGCGGCGGTGGATCGCAGCGCCGCGGGCCGCAAGTTTTTGTAGAAAAGAGGCGTCATGGACCTATCGTGGGCGGGGCTGCCGCTGCTGTTTACCGACCCCTGGTGGCTGGTCGCGTTTGCCCTGCTGCCCCCGCTGATCCTGCTGGGGCTGTGGGAGGGGCGTACCGTGCGCCGGCGGCGGGTGGCGCTGGGCGTGGTGCGCGCCGGGCCGGAACGCTGGCGGTCGCGCGTCAGCGCCATCGTGCGCGCGACGATCCTCAGTTGCGTGTTGCTGGCCCTGGCCGGGCTGCAACTGGTGCGCAGCGCCGGGCCGATCAGCACCGTCTACCTGGTCGATGTGTCCGACAGCGTGAGCGCGGACGACCGGGCGGCGGCCCACGCCTATGTGCAGCGGGCGCTGGACGGCGCGCGCTCCGACGAGCGCTCCGCCGTGGTGCTGTTCGCCGGGCAGGCCCAGGTGTTGCGCCCCTTCGGCGGCACGGGGCCGCTGGCGGCTTTCGACGCCCAACTGCCGGCGGGTGGCACCGACATCGCGGCGGCGCTGCGCCTGGGCACCGCCCTGCTGCCCGCCGACGGCCCGCGCCGCCTGGTGCTGATCAGCGACGGGCAGGAGACCGGCGAGCAGGCCCGCACGGAGGCGACGACGGCGGCAGCCGCCGGTATCCCCGTCAGCGTTGTGCCGCTGCACAGCGGGGCGCTTAACGAGGTCGCGGTGGATGCCGTGGGCGCCCCGAGCACCGTGCCGTCCGGCCAGGGCTTCGAGATCCAGGTGCGCCTGACCAGCACGGCGGCGGAGGGCGCGCATCTGCGCCTGTTCCAGGACGACACGCTGCTGGCCGAGCGCGATGTCAGCCTGCAAAAAGGCAGTAACCTGTTTACCTTCCCGGCCACGGCCCGCGACGAGGGCTTCCATAGCTACCGGGTCACGGTCAGCGCGGTGGACGACCGCTGGGCGCAGAACAACGAGGCCGCCGCGGTAACGGTGGTGCAAAGCCCGCCGCGCGTGCTCATCGTCGCGGGGCAGCCGGACGACGCCGAGCCGCTGCGCGTGGCCCTGGAGACGGCGCATATCGAGCCGCAGGTGGCGAAGGCCGCCGACGTGCCGCACACGCTGGACGGCCTGGCCGCCTACGACAGCATCGTGCTGGCGAACACGCCCGCCACGGCGCTGGGCGACGCGACGATGGCTGCCATGCAAGCCTACGTCCGCGACCTGGGCCGCGGCCTGGTGATGATCGGCGGCGAGGCGTCGTTCGGCGCGGGCGGCTACCTCAACACGCCCGTCGAGGCCGCGCTGCCGGTGAGCATGGGCGTGCGCAGCCCGCAACGGCAGGCCGATGTGGCGCTGGAGGTGGTGGTCGATAAGTCGGGCAGCATGGGCCGCTGCCACTGCGGCAACAGCGGCGCCTTCCGCTCGACCGATATGCAGCAAACCGGGGTGGCGAAGGTCGATATTGCCAAGGAAGCGATCCTCAAGGCCGCCGCCACCCTGGCGCCCACCGACCGCATCGGCGTCATGGCCTTCGACAGCCTGTCGCGCCCGGTGGTGCAGATGCAGCCGCTCAGCCAACTCCCCAACCTGGCGAGCCTGATCGCCGGGATCAAAGCCGACGGCACCACCAATATGTTCGCCGGGCTGCGCGCGGCCACCGATGCGCTCGAAGCGACCGACGCCAAAGTCAAGCACATGATCCTGCTGACCGACGGTTGGTCCGACCAGAGTACGTATGACGCGCTGATCGAGGAGATGCGCCAGCACAATATCACCCTGTCGGCCATCGCCGCCGGGAGCGGCGCGTCCGACCTGTTGCAAGACCTGGCGCGCAAGGGCGGCGGGCGCTACTACACCAGCGACGACACCAGCGACGTGCCGCAACTCTTCCTTAAGGAGACCGTGCTGGCGACCGGCGCGTACCTGGTCGAGCAACCGACCGACCCCGCGCTGGCGCGCGCCGGGCCGATCCTCAAGGGCCTGGACACGGCGCACCTGCCGCCCCTGCTCGGCTACAACAGCACCACGCCGCGCACCACCGCCGACGTGACCCTGACCGCGCCCAACGGCGACCCGCTGCTGGCCGGGTGGCAGTACGGCCTGGGCCGCAGCGTGGCCTGGACCTCCGACATGAAAGGCCGCTGGGCCGGCGGGTGGGTGCAATGGCCGCAGTTCCCGCAGTTCGCCGCGCAACTGGTGGGCTGGACGCTGCCCCACGCGGGCAGTTCGGGGCTGGAAAGCAGCGTGACCCTGGCCGATGGGCGCGCCCGTATCGCGGTGGACGCCCGCGACCCGGCGGGCGCGCCGCGCGACGGGGTGCCGCTGCTGGCCCAGGTCAACGGCCCGGACGGCAGCATCAGCGCGGTGGACCTGACGCAGACCGGGCCGGGCCACTACGAGGGCACGGTGCTGGCCCCGGCGCCCGGCGCCTACCAGGTGCAGGTGCGCCAGACCACCGTGGCGGGCAGCCCGGTCGCCACGCAGACGACGGGCCTGGTCGTGCCCTACCCGGCGGAGTACGCCCTGGGCGCTGCACCCGATGCGGGCGCCGGCCTGCTGCGCGACGTGGCCGCGGCCACCGGCGGGCGCCCGCTGGACCTGGCCGGCGCCAACACCGCGCCCACCGGCGCCCCGCGCCCCAGCCCGGC